>CP073746.1:3760000-3933246 GCA_024397995.1 bacterium SCSIO 12827
ATCCTGAGCGGCGGCCTGATGGTCTTGATGGCCGTTGTTGAGGGCCTGAATTTCTGGCGGACGCGACGCATCACCTTCCTGACCGCCGCACATGCGCTGATCGCGGCCGCCTATTGTCTGCCGCCGTTCCTGGTTGCCTTTCTGCCCGGCACCCCTTGGGCGACGGGCCCGCGCGGCGCAGTGGACCCCAACCCATGGGGGATTCGGCTTTATCTCCTCGATCTCGCCGACCACCTTAGATTGCCGGAAGGGGCCTATATCACCACGGGGGTTATTCTGATCGGTGCTTACGTGGCACTTCTTGCCGGTTACGGTGCGGCACGCGCCTTTCCCCTGCGCGCCTTTTCCAGCAACGGCGTATCAACCGGCCTTTTGGCGATCTCCGGCGTCGTATTGGGGGCGATCGCCCTTATGGCCATGACGATTTACACTTCCCAGTACACTGGAATCCGTCAACTCATCGACATGGGCATTCATGTCCGGACGGGCACTTTTCCCGCGAAATGGGGATACCTGCAGGTCCTGTCGCAGATTGCCTTTCCCGCTTTCCTGATTTTGATCGGCGCGGCCATTCGAATGCGGGGCGGCATGCGTATTCTCGTTCTGTTGTTGGCTGCTGCTGTTTGGTATGCGGGCTTTCTCCGCGTATTTCATGTCGGCGGACGGCTTGAACTCTGCGCTTTTCTGATCACACCGTTTCTCGCGGCGATGTTCCTCATGCGCTCGAAGACCGCTGCGATCCTGATCATGCTATGCATCGCGGTGGTCGGTCTTTTCGTCGCCAACCTGCCCCATACTTTCTCGCGCGACCCCTTGGGCATCGGCATGGCGACGATCCATCAGATGGGCACCGATCTCATCAACCATATCCTGTTCATCATCGCGGATTTCGGTTTTCCCCATATTGCCGCCGCCCACACCGTTACCGCCACGCCCGACCCGATCCCGTTTCGCTACTTCATCGACCTTCCCCTGGGCCTGGCCTACATGCTGCCCAACTTCTCAGGCGTCGAAACCCTGCCGCCGATGATCCTGAGCCTGCATGTGAAGATGCTCCCGTGGATCCCGGTCGACCTATTCTCGTTCGGTTATTACAGCCTGGGGACCGCAGGCGTGCTGATTACCTTCGCCGCCTTCGGCGCGGTGCTGGCCCTATTCGATGGATGGCTGACGGAGAGCGCCGATTGGTTGGGCCAGGCCTTGCGCGCGGCTTGGCTGTTCTATCTGCCGTTCCGCCTGCTCTACGCGGACCCTTATGCCGTCCTGCAATCCGGCTTCGGGCTGATCACCGGAACAATCCTTGTCGCAACGCTGGTCTTGTGGACCGCGTGGCGGCGGCGCGGGGCTTAACCTGCCGGCGCGATCAGCGGCGCCGCATCCGGATACTTCAAGCCGGTGGAAATGGTCCCGCCGCCCAATTTGGCGATATCGAACACCCGGTTCTGAACGCCGTCGCCCGCCAGGTGAACGATGCCGAGCGGCTGATGCGGCGCATGCGGTTCGACAAATAGGCGACGCGCGGGATCGAATTTCAACGTGCCATGGCCGCATAGCCAATTGCAGTAGGCAGGCAGGAAGGTCGCCGGCGCCTTGTCGCCGAACACCACATAGTTAAGCGCCGTCTGCTCCGATATCCGGCCATAGAGATCCCGAATGCCGGGCCGAAGGCGCCAGCGGCACAACGCGGCCTTGAGCGCCGCCTGCCACAACTGCCAATGGGGTGCGTCGCCGCGCAACGCGAAGGCGCCGGAATTTAGGATCGGGTTGCGGCCTAGACGGTCCGCCACCTTCCATCCATAGGCCCAGCGGTACATGCGGTGGCTGGGCCGCCGCCAATAGGCCCGGGGACGCTTGTAATGGGCGGTATATCCGCGGTCGATTTCCGGAACAATGGCGAGGGCGCCGCCTGCCGCCGCATCCAGAAATAAGGATATGACCGACGCATCCTGCACCCAGGCGTCGGAATCGATCCACATGTAGGTTTCGTAACCGGGGAAATGGGTCGGCAGATAGGGCCTGGACACCATCGCCTTGAAATATCCCGGCGTGAGGTCGCGGCCGGGAAAGTCCAAATCCCAGCCGGCGGTCACCACCGAAGCCGCCACACCCTTCAGAACCGCAACCTGATCCGCCGTCAGTCCGACGTCGAGAATACAGAGATCGGCATTCAATTCCGGCGCCCGTTCCCGCAGGGAACGCACGGTTCCCATGAGAAGATCGAAATAATTGGCGTCCGAAGAGATGACAATCGCGGTCTTGGAACCATTGGGCATATTCAAGGTCCGGTCGTTCGTGGTCGGGCGGTTGACGGTGCGCGGCGATCTTATGCGCTGATGCGCCAATGCGGAACCTAGTTGTTTCAATGGCGCGAAGAGGTTAAGAGCCTGAATATGACGAAACGCAGCATTTCCGTAATCGGTCTGGGATACGTCGGCCTTCCCGTCGCCGTGGCGTTCGGGCGCGCCGGGTTTTCCGTCGTCGCCTTCGACATCTCGACTGCGCGGCTGGATGAACTCCGCGCCGGCCACGACCGCACCCACGAGGTCGAGGCCGCCGACCTGGCCGCAGCAAACCTGACCTTCACCGACAACCCGGCGGATCTGGCCAAGGCCGATTTTCACATCGTCACCGTGCCGACGCCGATTGACGGCCTGCGGCGGCCGGACCTGGGGCCGCTGACGGCCGCAACGGAAACACTCGGCGCCATCCTCAAGAAGGGCGACATCGTCGTCTATGAATCGACCGTCTATCCCGGGGCGACGGAAGAGGAATGTGTGCCGATCCTGGCGGAACGCTCAGGCCTGGCCTACGGCCGCGATTTCTTCGTGGGCTATTCGCCGGAACGCATCAACCCCGGCGACCGGGAACATCGGTTCGAGACCATCAAGAAGGTCGTGTCGGGCTGCGATGCGGAAACCGCCGGCATCGTCGCCGACACCTACGGCGCCGTCGTCACGGCGGGCGTACACATGGCGCCGACCATCAAGACCGCCGAGGCCGCAAAGGTGATCGAGAACACCCAACGCGACCTGAACATCGCGCTGATGAACGAACTGGCCCTGATCTTTGATCGACTGGACATCGACACCTCCGATGTCCTTGCCGCCGCCGGCACGAAGTGGAATTTCCTGCCGTTCACGCCAGGTCTGGTCGGCGGGCACTGCATCGGGGTTGATCCCTATTATCTGACCCATCGCGCCGAAATGGCCGGCTACCGACCCGAGGTCATTCTGGCCGGGCGCCGCATCAATGACGAGATGGGCCCCTTCATCGCCCGCGAAACCATGCGCCGCCTGTCCAAGAGGGGCGGCATCAAATCGTTTCGCGTGACCATCCTGGGTCTGACGTTCAAAGAGAACGTGCCCGACGTGCGCAATACCAAGGTGATCGACATCGCGCACGAGTTGGAACGCTTCGGCGCCGACGTGACGCTGCACGATCCGATGGCCGACCGGGCGGAAGTCAAACACGAATTCGGCGTGGAATTGGCGGCGGATGACGCCCTTGGCCAAGCGGACGCGGTGATTCTGGCCGTCCCGCATGAGGCCTATCTGGCCCGCGGCTGGGATTGGATCGCCGGGCTTCTCGCCGCCGACGACGGCCTGGTGGTCGACGTCCGCGCACGGCTGGCGCGTGACGGCCGACCGTCCATGGTCGAGCTGTGGCGACTGTGACGGCGGGCGGGGCCGGCTGATCGCCATGCCGGACATGCGGCCCCAGCGCCCGCGGCTACTGTTCATCGTGACCGAGGACTGGGCGTTTCTGCGCCATCGCCTGCCCATGGCACGGGCCGCCTTGGACATGGGATTCGATGTCGCCGTCGCGACACGCGTGTCTGAACATACCGACGCCATCCAGGCCCTCGGTTTCACGGTGTTTCATACGCCGGTCGAGCGCGCGGGCCTGTCGCCCATCGGCGATCTGCGCTACCTGGCCCGGCTGATCTGCACCCTGCGCCGCTTTCGCCCCCAATTGATCCACAACGTCGCCGCCAAGCCGGTACTTTACGGCACCCTGGCGGCACGGCTTTGCGCACGCGGCGCCAGGGTCATCAACGCCTTCACCGGGCTCGGCATTCTGTTCACCGACGATGGAGCAAAGCGATCCCTGAAAAGCCGCCTGTTGGGCGGGCTGTTGATGGGAATGCTCCGCCGCCTGTGCGGAAATAAACAAGTTCACATGCTGGTGCAGAACGATGACGACCTTAGCTTCCTCGCGGCGCGCGGCATCGGCCGGGCCGGCCACCTGCATCTCATTCCCGGCTCGGGGGTCGACCTTGCGGCGTTTCCAGTAACACCTGAGCCCCCCACACCGCCTGTGCGTGCCGTTCTGGTCGGCCGGCTGCTGAAAACCAAGGGGGTCGAGGAATTCGTCCAGGCTGCCGGGATATTGAAGGATCGCGGACGCGACATCCATATGGTCCTGGTCGGCGCCCCGGACCCCGGAAACCCGACGACTATAACCCGGGAGCAGATCGATGCCTGGGTCGCGGAAGGCCTGGTCGAGTGGACCGGCGAACGGAACGACATCGCCGCCATCTGGGCATCGGCCCATATCGCCGTGCTGCCGTCCTACCGCGAGGGCCTGCCGAAAAGCCTGCTGGAGGCCGCCGCCTCGGCCCGGCCTTTGATTGCGACTGATGTGCCCGGCTGCCGTGCCCTGGTCCGCGACGGCGAGAACGGTCTGCTGGTGCCGGCCCGGAACGCGGCGGCGCTGGCCGATGCCATCGACCGCCTGGCCGCCGACGGTGATTTGCGCCGCGCCTACGGGGCGGCCGCACGGGCGGATGTCGAGGCCCGGCTGTCGCAGGCGAAAATCGGGGCCGCCATACAGACCCTCTACAGTCAGGTGCTGGATGCCTCCGCCCTTTCGTCCGCACCGGGCCGAAGCTAAAGTCCGCCATGACCTTGACCATCGATACGATCCTGGCCGCCGCCCTGGTCTTCGGCGGCGTCGCCCTGGGGACGGGGCCGCTGATTTCCTTGCTGCGGCGGTTCCAGGTGCTCGACCATCCCAACGAACGCAGCAGCCATCAGCGCCCGACACCCGTGGGCGGCGGCGTGCTGATCGTCGCGACGCTGGTCCCGGCCTGGCAGTGGCTGGAGGGGACGGCGCTTTGGCCTCTGGCTCTGGCCGCCCTTGGGCTGGCGGGCCTGTCATTGGTCGACGATTTCCGCCGCGTGCCGACGGGGGTTCGATTCATCTGCCATATCATCGCCGTTGCCGCGGTTTTGTCTCTGAACCCGGGGTTGGCCGGCTGGCTGCCGGACGCCATCCCACGGACCGTGGCGCTGATCGGCGTCGGACTGGGCTGGGTCTGGTTCATCAATCTGTTCAATTTCATGGACGGCATCGACGGTATCAGCGGCGTCGAATGCCTGGGCATCGGGCTGGGCGTTGCCGTGATTGCCGCCCTGGGCGCAGTGCCGCCAGCCCATGGCAGTCTGGGCATCTGCCTGGCCGCCGCCGCCGCCGGTTTTCTGATCTGGAACTGGCATCCGGCCAAGGTCTTCATGGGCGATGTCGGCAGCGTGCCGCTCGGCTTTCTCATCGGCTGGCTGTTGCTGGAAATGGCGGCTGCCGGGGCCTGGGCGCCGGCCGTGATCCTGCCGCTCTATTATCTGGCCGATGCGACGATCACGCTGCTGCGGCGGCTGTTGCGGGGGGAAGCGCCCTGGCAGGCCCATCGCGACCATTTCTACCAGCAAGCCACCCGGGCCGGACGCAGTCACGCCCGAGTAGCCTGCCAGATTTTGGCGCTCAATGCCGTGCTGATTGCCCTGGCCGCGCTTGTTCCCTGGCTGGGGACCTGGCCCGCCCTGGCTGCCGCCGCCGTCGCAACGGGCTGTTTATTGGCCCTGTTCCGTCACCGCGACAGCGCGGCGACCCCTTGAGGTTCCGGACAGTGGTGGTAAAAGCAGGGGCGAAACGCTTCACGCCGGACCGCACCACGCCCCGGCGTCACCACAAGCAATGGATTTAGGCTTGTTCAAGTTACCAAACCGCCGCATTCCGCCGAGAGGATGGATCGCCTACGGCCATGACATCTTCATGGCCGGACTGTCTTTCCCATTGGCCCTCTATCTGCGCCTGGGCGATGACATATGGGCACAGCCGGCGGACATTATGCTTATTGCCGGGGTGTTTTTCACGGCCGCCGCGGCGGCGGTTTTCTATGTCGCCGGCCTGTACCGGGGCGTGTGGCGCTATGCGTCCATCAATGATCTGCTGTCGATCACCAAGGCCGTCAGCCTCGCGGTCCTGATCTTCCTGCTGGCCATGTTCATCTGGGTCCGCCTGGAGGATTTTCCCCGTTCGGTATTCGCCATCCAGTGGATTTTGCTGATCGGTTTGCTGGGCGGGCCGCGGTTCGTCTATCGCATTCTCAAGGACCGGTCCGCGTCGTCGCCGTTCCAGGCCGACAACGGCGAACGCATTCCCGTACTGCTGGCCGGGGCCGGGGACGAGGCCGAGCTGTTCATCCGCTCTCTCGCCGCGACGGATCATCCCGAATACCGGGTCGTCGGCCTGCTGTCCGAACGCCCGGGCCGGGTCGGCCAATACATTCGCGGCATCGAGATCGTCGGCACCGTGCATGACTTGGCCACCGCCGCCGCCCGGTTCACCGGCACGCCGGACCAGCCGCGCCGGGTCGTGCTGACCCGCCCGTCCATGGATGGCGAGATCGTGCGCGGCCTGCTATCGGAAGCCGAGCGCCTGGGCCTGAATCTGGCCCGCCTGCCCCAGATGACCGATTTCAAGGACGGCATCACCGACAAGCTGGACCTGCGCCCGGTCGCGGTCGAGGACTTGCTCGGCCGCCCGCAGACGCCGCTCGACCGGGACGCCATGGCAGCGCTGATCGAAGACAAACGCGTCCTGATCACTGGTGCCGGCGGCTCCATCGGCTCCGAACTGGCGCGCCAGGTCTGCCAACTGAAGCCGAAGAGCATTGTGCTGCTGGATCTGTCGGAATTCGCGCTTTACGAAATCGATATGGAGCTTTCGCGCAGCTTCCCCGCCATTCCGCGCCATGCGGTGATGGCCGACGTGCGCAATACCGACCACATGGCCCGTGTCTTCGCTGACCACCAACCTCAGCTGGTGTTCCACGCGGCGGCACGCAAGCATGTGCCGCTGGTCGAAGACAACATGGCCGAAGGCTTGGACACCAACGCCATCGGCACGCTGTGCGTTGCCCGCGCGGCGCGCGACGCCGGGGCCGCCGCCATGGTGATGATCTCCACGGACAAGGCCGTCAATCCGACCAGCGTCATGGGCGTCAGTAAGCGGCTGGCGGAAATCGTCTGTCAGGCCATGGATGTGGAAAGCCGCCGCAACAGCCGGGGAACCCGCTTCGTCACCGTGCGCTTCGGCAACGTACTGGGCTCCACGGGCTCTGTCGTCCCGCTGTTCCAGAAGCAGCTTGCTGCGGGCGGGCCCCTGACCGTGACCGACCCGGAGATGACCCGCTATTTCATGACCATCCGCGAGGCGGTGGAACTGGTCCTGTCCGCCTCGGCGCTGGGCGTGAAAAGCGACGCCGACGGGCGCATCTTCGTGCTCGATATGGGCAAGCCGGTGAAGATTGTCGATCTGGCGCGCCAGATGGTCCGCCTGGCCGGGCTGGTTCCCGACCAGGACGTAAAGATCGAATTCACCGGCATCCGCCCCGGCGAGAAATTGTTCGAGGAAATCTTCCACGGCGACGAAGCGCCGGTGCCGACGGTGCAACCGGGCGTGCTGCTGGCGACGCCCCGCCTGGTCACCCTGGCCGAAGTCGAGACCGCTTTTCGTCGCCTGTCGGACGCCTGCCACAAGGGCGACCTTGCCGCCGCCGCCGCCGTTGTCGATGCGTTGGTTCCCGAATTCAGCGGAACCATTGCCGCCCCCCCCCCCCCCCCCCAGGAAAAGAGAGTCGAACAAGCATGACCGAGCCGATCCGCCGCGCCCTGATATCCGTCTCCGATAAAACCGGCCTGGCCGAGCTGGGCGCCTTCCTGGCCGCCCAAGGGGTCGAGATTCTGTCCACGGGCGGGTCCGCCAAACTGCTGCAGGACGCGGGCGTGCCGGTCATCGAGGTATCCGACTTCACCGGCTTTCCCGAAATCATGGACGGTCGGGTCAAGACCCTGCAACCCATGATCCACGGCGGTCTGTTGGCCGTGCGCGCCAACGCGGAACATCAGCAGGCCATGAAAACCCATGGCATCAAGCCGATCGACCTGTTGGTCGTGAACCTGTATCCGTTCGAGGCGACGGTGGCCAAGGGTGCTGAATTCGACGACTGCATCGAAAACATCGACATCGGCGGACCGGCCCTGATCCGCGCCGCCGCCAAGAATCACGGTGACGTCACCGTGGTGGTCGATGCCGGCGACTACGCCAAGCTGATGGACGAGATGAGCGCCAACAAGGGGGCGACCACGCCGCAATTCCGCAAACAACTGGCGGCCACGGCCTACGCCCGCACGGCGGCCTATGACGCGGCCATTTCCGGCTGGTTCGCGGGTCAATTGGGCGACACCTTCCCGACCCGCCTGACCTTCGCCGGCGAACGGCGCCAGATTTTGCGCTACGGCGAGAACCCCCACCAGACGGCGGCGTTCTATGCCGGCGGCCCGACCCGGCCCGGCATCGCCACGGCGGAGCAGCTGCAGGGCAAGGAGCTCAGCTTCAACAACCTGAACGACACGGACGCGGCCTTCGAATTGGTCGCCGAGTTTGCCGATCAGCCCGCCTGCGTCATCGTCAAGCACGCCAACCCCTGCGGCGTGGCCTTGGGCGATGATCTGTTCGACGCCTATCAACGGGCGCTGGCCTGCGACACGGAAAGCGCCTTCGGCGGCATCATCGCCGTCAACCGGCCGCTCGACGCCAAGACCGCCGAGGCCGTGGCCGACCTGTTCGCCGAGGTCGTCATCGCGCCGGCCATCGACGGCGGCGCCAAGGCCGTGCTGGCCGCCAAGAAGAACCTGCGCGTGCTGGTCACCGGCGCGCTGCCCGACCCCGCCGCATCCGGCATGACCGTGCGCTCCCTGGCCGGGGGCTATCTGCTGCAGGGCCGGGACGCGGGATTGGTCGGCGATCTCAAAGTCGTCACCAAGCGGGCCCCCAGTACCGCGGAAATGGCCGACCTGACCTTCGCCTTCACCGTCGCCAAGCATGTGAAGTCCAACGCCATCGTCTATGCCAAAGGCGGAGCCACCGTGGGTGTGGGTGCCGGGCAGATGAGCCGCGTCAATTCATCGCGCATCGCCGCCTGGAAGGCGCAGGACGCGGCCCGGGTCGCCGGTGACGCCGACAGCTGGGCGATCGGCTCCGTCGTCGCCTCGGATGCCTTCTTCCCCTTTGCCGATGGCCTGATGGCCGCGGCGGACGCGGGGGCCACGGCGATCATCCAGCCCGGCGGCAGCGTGCGCGATGACGAGGTTATCGCCGCCGCCGACGAACGCGGCCTGGCCATGGTGTTCACGGGGATGCGCCACTTCCGGCACTAATCCCCACCATCCCATTCCGAAATGATTAAGGGCCGCGAAAGCGGCCCTTTTCTTTTGCCCCAAGGGCTTGGCGTCAGAACTTGCGGTCTTTGATGAGGTCCGCGGTCATGTGATCCTGGCGGATGAATTGGGCCAGGATATGCATGAGCGCCTGATGGGTGTCCTCGACGATGCCGTAATTGTCGCCGGTCACATGCAGGTTGACGTCCGCAAGCCCTTGCGTGCGCCCGCCCGCGAACCCGGTCATGGCGATCACCGCAAGGTCGTTGGTCTTGGCCCATGCGCAGGCCCGCACGACGTTTTCCGAATCGCCCGAGGATGAGACCGAAATCAACACATCGCCCGGATCGGCCAGGGTCCGCAGTTGATAGACGAAGACCTCGTCGTAGGAGATGTCGTTGGCGACGGCGGTAATGGTTTCGATGGTCGCCGACAAGGAGACAACCCGGGGGCGCAGGTCCGTGTCCGTCTGGATGCATTTCAGATGGTCGCAGACCAGATGGTTGGAGATCGCCGCCGACCCGCCGTTGCCGCAGACATAGATGGTCTTGCGCGCCGCATAAGCCCCGGCCAGCAGGGCCCCGGCCTTGGCCAGCGCGACACGGTCGATAGAGGCCTGGGCAACCTGGGAAGCCTGAAAATAGGCCTCGGCGAAGGCGCCGATATCGGTGAACTTTTCGTCGGGGAAGGTCATGCGGGACTGTCCCCTAATAAGGGCGGAATTTCAACGACGAAAACGCCCGAATATCGCCTCGACATAAGATCAGGCAAGAGAACTTGATTCGTATTACCCCGGTAATTCGCCGCGAATGCTATGCCTGGGCATCCGCCAGGGCACGCAATTGGCGCGAGGCGACGGCGACCATGCTGAGGTCGTTGACCTCGGTCGTCCACAGCTCGTTCAACAGCACCTCGGTCTGATCGACGGCGGCCTGGTTGCGCACGACCCAGGCGGCGATCGCCTTGTCCGTGTCCTTGCCCGCCTTGCCGAGATGGTCGAGGGCGTTGGACGCCAGCGCCAGTTGGTGCGCGTAGACTTCCTCGACCAGGGCGGCGACGGCCAACTGCTGCCAGTGATCTTCCGATTCCAGGTTTGACGCGGCCGCGCGCAGGCGGCCCAGGCGGAACCGGGTGCCGAGCGCGAAATAGACCTTGGCGACCTCGCGCACGTCCATCTTGCGCCGATTGGCCAGGCCCACGATATCCGGCGCCGAATACAAGTTCACCAGATGGGCAACCTTATGCGCCAGGGCCGTCGGCACGCCGTCATCAAGGTACGGCTTGGCACGGTTTTTCATGTCGTCGATGTAGTGCTTGGGCACCACGGCGGAAATGTGATCGGCCAGTTCCGCCATGCCGGCGCCGAATTCAGCAACATGAGCACCGATGTCGAGGCCCTTTTTACCGTTACGCAGGAACCACAGGGTCACCCATTCCAAGAGCCGGTTGAGATCGGCGAGCATGGAGGTCTGGGCGCGGGTCGGCACCTTGTTGTCGAGGGCCTCGATCTCGGCCCAGATCAGGCGCGTGCGCAGGACTTCGCGGGCGATGGTATAGGCGCGGGCGATTTCCGCCGGCTGGCGGCCCGTCTTTTCCATGAATTCGGTGACGAAGGTATCACCGACCCGGTTGACCATGGAATTGGTGACCCGGGTGGCGATGATTTCGCGTTTGAGCCGATGGGTCTTCATCTCGGGCAGATATTTCTGACGCAGATCCGAGGGGAAATACTGCACGATTTCGTCGAGCAGGAAGGGATCGTCCGGCAGATCGCTTTTCAGCAACTCGTCATACAGCCAGTTCTTGGCATAGGCGATCAGCACCGAGAGTTCCGGGCGGGTCAGGCCCTTGTGCTGGGCGGCGCGCTCGGACAGTTGCTCGTCATCGGGCAGGAATTCGACAGCGCGCTCCAACAGGCCGCGCTTTTCCAGAAGCCGCATGAGCCGGATCTGATTGTCGAGGGTGTGGGCCCCCTTGGCCTGGATCGAGGAGATCGCCTGGGTCTGGTTGTAGTTGTGCTTGAGCACCAGTTCGCCGACCTCGTCGGTCATGCGGGCCAAAAGCTTGTTGCGCTGGGCTTCGGTCAGCCCGCCCTTGGCGACGACGGCGCCGAGCAGGACCTTGATGTTGACCTCGTGGTCCGAACAGTCGACGCCGGCGGAATTGTCGATGGAATCCGTGTTCAGCCGGCCGCCCTTCATGGCGTATTCGATGCGGCCCTTTTGCGTGCAACCCAGGTTCGCACCCTCGCCGACGACTTGGGCCTGAACCTCCGTGCCGTTGATGCGGATGGCGTCGTTGGCGCGGTCGCCCACGTCGGCGCTGGATTCCGCCTGACCCTTGATGTAGGTGCCGATGCCGCCGAACCACAGCAGATCGACCGGCGCGCGCAGCATGGCCTGGATCAGTTCGTTGGGCGAAACGGTGTCCTTGGTCAGGCCGAAACACGCGCGCGCTTCCGGCGACAGCTTGATGGCCTTGGCGCTGCGTTCATAAATGCCGCCGCCCTTGGACATTTTCTTGGTGTCGTAATCGGACCAGCTTGAGCGCCCCAGGTTGAACAGACGCACCCGTTCGGCATGGGTCTTGGCCGGGTCCGGATCGGGGTCGACGAAGATGTGCATGTGGTTGAACGCACCCTGCAGCTTGATGTGCTTGGACAGCATCATGCCGTTACCGAACACGTCGCCCGACATGTCGCCGACGCCGACCACGGTGAAGTCTTCGTTCTGGATGTCCGTGCCGATTTCGCGGAAGTGGCGCTTGACCGATTCCCAAGCCCCCTTGGCGGTGCTGCCCATACCTTTGTGGTCGTAGCCGACCGAGCCGCCGGAGGCGAAGGCATCGCCCAACCAATGGCCGTAATCCATCGACACACCGTTGGCGATGTCGGAAAACGTCGCCGTGCCCTTGTCCGCCGCGACCACCAGATAGGGATCGTCGTCGTCCCAGCGATAGACGCTTTTCGGCGGCACCACGCGCGTCCCCTTCAGGTTGTCGGTGACGTCCAGCAACCCGCGGATCAGCGTCTTGTAGCATTCGATGCCTTCGGCCATGAAGGCGTCGCGCCCGCCGTCCGTGGGCGGGCGCTTGACCACGAAACCACCCTTGGAGCCGACCGGCACGATAACCGCGTTCTTGACCTGCTGCGCCTTGACCAATCCCAGGATTTCCGTGCGGAAATCTTCCGGCCGGTCGGACCAGCGCAGACCGCCGCGGGCGACGAAGCCGAACCGCAGGTGCACACCCTCGACCCGCGGGCTGTAGACGAAAATCTCGCGCAGCGGCCGGGGCTTGGGCAGGTCGTCGATCAAGCGCGAATTGAACTTGAACGAGACATAGGGCTTGTAGCCGCCGTCGGCGGCGGGTTGGAAGAAGTTGGTGCGCAGGGTGGCATCGACCAAATTGATGAAGCGGGTCAGGATGCGGTCTTCGTCGGCGCTGGTCACGGCCTCGAGCGCGTCGCGCATCTTGCCGTGCAGGGCGGCCGCCTGCTTGTCCCGTTCCGCCGCCGACTGCTTCGTGACCGCCATGCGCACCATGAACAGCTGCACGATCATGTTGGCCAGGCCCAGGTGCTTGGCCAGGGTCTGTTCCATATAGGTCTGGGAATAGGGGATGCCCATCTGGCGCAGGCAGCGGCAATAGGCGCGCAGGATCAGGACCTCGCGCCAGTCCAGGCCGCCGCGGGCAACCAGGGCGTTGAAGCCGTCGCTTTCGATCTCGCCGCGCCACACGCGGGCGAAAGCGTCTTCGAATTTGTCCTTGATGGCCGGGATGTCGACGTCGCCGTTGTCGCGGGTTTCCAGGCCGAAGTCATGGATCATCAGGGTCTTCACGCCGCCGCCGTTGCCGTCGTCGCAGGAAACCTCGTGCGGGTTCTCATCGATGACCCGGAACCCCATGTGTTCGAACACGGGCAGGGCGTCCGACAGGGGCACTGCCGTGTCCGGATGATAAACCTTGAAGCGCACCTGATTGCCGGGCGCCCCTTCGGGCCGGTACAGGTGCAGGCCGATCCGCTCGGCGGTCAGCGATTCCTCGATCACCTCGATATCGGTGACCGCGTCCTCGGCGCTGTATTGGGCCGTATAGCCCGGGCCGAAGGCATTCTGGAAACGGCGGGTCAGGCGCAGGCCTTCCGTTTCACCGGCGGCCTTGGTGAGCGCCTCCGCCAGGTCATCGGCCCAGGTCCGGGCGGCCCGTGTCAGCTTGTTTTCCAGGCCCTTGGCGTAATAGGCCGGAAGCTTGCCCGGTTCCGTCGCGATGATCAGATAGACCCGCGCCAGCGGCGCGTCGCCCAAGGTGGTCGAGAAGTTGGAGACCCGGCCGTTCAGCGCCTCGCACAGGATGTCCTGCATGCGTTCGCGCATGTTCATGGTGTAGCGGTCGCGCGGCACGTAGATCATGCAAGATACGAAGCGCCCGAAATTATCCTGGCGCATGAACAGGGCCACGCGCTGACGGTCCTGCAGATGCAGGATGCCCATGGCCGTTTCCAATAGCTGTTCCTCGGAAATCTGGAACAGCTCATCCCGTGGATAGGTCTCCAGGATGTTGGTCATGGCCTTGCCGTCGTGGCTGCCGGGCTGCAGGCCGGCACGGTCCAGCACCTGCTGCAGGCGGCGGCGCAGCAGCGGGATGTCGCGCGGGCTGCGGTTGTAGGCGGCGGAGGTGAACAGGCCGACAAAGATGCGCAGCCCCGTGACCTTGCCGTCCTTGTCGAAGCTCTTGATGCCGATGGCGTCCATATGCACGGGCCGGTGCACGGTGGACCGCTGGTTCGATTTGGTAACGACGATCAGGCCCGGGTCGGAGATGAAGGCGCGCACTTCGGGCGGAATCTTGGAACTGTCCGCCGCATAGGTCAGCACCGACATATCGAGGTCGCGCCGGATGCCGAGCGCCGATTTCTTATCAACGGCGACCGAGGTCTTGGGGCCAGAACCGGAAATCTTGTAATCGCGGGAGCCCAGGAAGGTGAAGTTGTTATCGTGGATCCAGCGCAGGAACTCGCGCACCTCGTTGGCTTCCTCAAGCGGCGCCGGGCCCGAGGTATGGCGGAAATCGTCGATGATCCGCGCCATGCGTTCGCGCATGGGCCGCCAGTCCTGAACCGACAGGCGCACGTCGTCGAGAACCTTGAGCACGGATTTTTCGATGTCGCGCTGGCCGTCGGGCGTTTCCTCGTCGACCTCGATATGCATCCAGGATTCCAGGCGCGCGCCGTCCTCGGGCTCGCCGGGATCGAGGATCCGCTGCAGGCGGCCCAAGGCGTCGCGCTTGACCTTGAGGATCGGATGCACCACCAGATGCACGGTCAGGCCGCGGCGGTTCATTTCCGACGACACAGAATCGACCAGGAACGGCATGTCCTCGGTAACGATGTCGACGACCGTGCGGTTGGCGGTCCAGCCGTCCTTCTTGGCATCGGGCTTGTAGGCGCGGACAGAGGGCTTGCCCTGCTTGTGTTGGGCCGCGGTCTTCCAATGGCTTTTGGCGATCCCCGCCAGGGTTTCCGCGTCGCGGGCGTGGATGTCCATGGGCGGCATATGGGCGAAATACTGGTCGGCGTAATGGACCAGGGTCGTCGCCTTGGCACCCTTGGCGCTGCCCCGCATCAGCTTCGACACCTGCTTCAGCAGCGCATCGGTTTTCAAATCCCGTTTGATTGGCATAGACCCCTCCCAGAAAGCGCGGCCCCCGATTTTTTTGAGGGGGCGGCGCGGTGACCTGCCGTGGTCGCCGACCCGCCCGCAGCCGCATGTCCGCCGGGTAAATTGGATCAGCCGATAACAGCCTATAAACAAAGGTTTGTTATGAAAAGCTAAAGTTTCATGGCCGGTTTGGCGGGCATGGGCCGCCACTTGGCCTTTTCGGGTGGCGGAAAATCGCCCATAAGGTCGCTCAGGCCCATGGCGTCCGCGCCACGGCCGACGGACCGGGGGGGGCCAATGACAGCCGCAACACAAACCAGGGCCCTATGGGCGATGCTTGTCATACTGGCCGCCGTGAAGGCGGGCTTCCTCGCCGTCCTGGGCCCGGTTTTTCTGCCAGACAGTGACGACTACGTGCTGTTCGCCAACGCCGTCCTGACCGGGGGTGATTGGCTCCGGTCGCTTGACCTGCATGCCGAGCTGTTTCCCCTGACGGCATTTCGGGTCATCGGGTATCCGGCCTTGATCGCCCTGTTCAAGGTGCTGTTCGGCGGCGCCTGGGATTGGTTTTTGATCGCTCTGCAGATGATCCTGTCGCTCGGCGCGACGGCCATGATCTGGCGCCTGACGCTGCGCCTGACGGGACGCATATGGCCCGCCGCCGTGGCTGCGGCAGCCCAGGGCCTGGGCCTCGCCTTTGTTCTCGACCAATGCGTTCTGACCGACAGCCTGCACGCGGCCTTGCTGACCTTCCTGGCCGCGCATATGGCGCTCGGCCTGCTCGACAGGCGGGCGCCGGGCATGGTTGAGGCATTGGGTCTCGGCCTGATTCTGCTCGCCGCCTTCCTGCTGCGCGAGGCGGGGGCGGTCATGCATCTGGCGCTTTGGCCGCTGATCCTGACCTGGGCCCTGAAGACGGGCGGCGGCCTGCGCCGCACGGTCACCGTGTTCGTCCTCTTTCTGTTGCCGCTTATGCTCGGCATCCAGGCCTACAAGTCATGGAACCAGATGCGCAGCGGCGAACGCTTCGTCACCACCGTCGCGCAGACGGCGATGTACCATCCGGTGCTCGACCTGGCCCGGCGCGGCCAGCCGGTGTTCGCCGAAGACCCCTTGCTGGCCGACGGCCTCGGTCTGCTGCCGCTTCATCCGATTCCCGGAGTCACCTTCACGGCCATCAACCGCCACCTGAAGACGGCACACGGCATGAGCGCCCTGGCCGTCGCACGCCACGCCGAAACCCTGTTCTACGACCATTGGCGGCGCTATCCCCTGGAGCGCGCGTCCATCTACCTGGGACGCATGGACCCTCGTTACGCCTACCTTGCGTTCATGCCGCTGAGCGGACCGGAACGGCTCAGCCTATGGGCGGGCGGAACCACTCCCTTTCCCGGACCGGGTGAAATCCGGCGCAACCTGCTTGAGCACGGCCGCATTGATCAAGCCCTGCTGCTTGCCGCCAGGACCCTGGCACGTCTGATTTCCACCGTGCTGACGGCCGCCTTCCTGATCGGTGTTCCGATCATGGTGATTCGATCTCTTGCCCGTGGTGCCTGGCGGCCATCGGCCCTGGAGACGCGCCCACTGGCGTTCGCGGCCCTTTGGCTGTTCGCATTGGCCTGGCCCGCGGTTTATGCCCTGGTCTATCTCGAAGACCGCTATCTCGCCGTTATGACGCCCTTCGTCGCGGTGATCGGTCTGGCCTTCGTCGCCCCCTGGGCCGAGCGCGCCGTAACATGGCTGCGCACGCGGATATCCCCCCGTACAGGGTAGGTCCCCGACGGCATTGGCCGATATTGTCTTCGGTGGGATGGGAAGAGAAATTGGAGCGGGCGATGAGATTCGAACTCACGACTTCAACCTTGGCAAGGTTGCGCTCTACCCCTGAGCTACGCCCGCGTCGCTATAAGCGAGGGAGGGATATATACGGGAAGGCAGGGCGAATGCAAGGCCCTAAAATAAACTAATGTCCGTTCGGGCCGCCCCTTGGTACTCCCTGGCCGCAGCCGTCCGGCATCGGAAACCACATCAGGCCGCCTAATCCGCCCGCAAGCCTTGCAGCGGGCGGGACAAACAGCCATCTTTGGGACAGATTGCGGTCCCTGCAGGCGGCCGGACACCCTTAACAGAAACACGACGGAACTTCGGCATGGCTTTCATTCTCAATCCCGACGGCACGACCACCCCCAAACCCGACGGCCCGGCCCCCACCGGCGGCGCCACGCCGCCCGCGGGCGCGGACGGGGCATTGATCAAGGATTCGGACATCCGCACCTTCGTGCAGGATGTGATCGAGGCCTCCAAAGACGTGCCCGTCCTGGTCGATTTCTGGGCCTCCTGGTGCGGGCCCTGCAAACAGCTGACCCCTGTGTTGGAAAAATTGGTCCTGCAGGCCGGCGGCCTGATCAAGCTGGTCAAGGTCAACGCCGACGAAAACCAGGATTTGTGCCAGCAGCTGCGCGTGCAGTCCCTGCCCACGGTCTATGCCTTCAAGAACGGCCAGCCGGTTGACGCCTTCATGGGGGCGCTGCCGGAAAGCCAGGTCAAGGCCTTCATCGAAAAGCTGACGGACGGCGCCAAGGCGCCGCTCGACCAGGCATTGGAACAGGGGCAGGCGGCACTCGCCGCCGGCGAGAACGATCTGGCGCTTGAGATCTTCAAGGAAATCCAGGCCCAGGACCCGGCCAACGAGGCCGCCATTTCCGGCATCCTGCGCGCCCAGGTCGCCCTCGGCATGCTGGCCGAGGCAGAGGAAATCCTGACGTCCCTGCCGGCCAATCTGCGCGTAAAGGCCGATATCGAGGCCGCCGCCTCGGCCCTGGAACTGGCCAAGGAGATCGGCCAGACCGGCGACCCGGCGGAACTGCGCGCCCGGCTTGACGCCAATCCCAAGGATAACCAGGCGCGCTTCGACCTGGCGTTGGCGCTGTTCGCGCGCAGCGACGCCGAAGGGGCGATCGATGAACTGCTGGAACTGGTCCGCCGCGACCGGGCATGGAACGACGAGGCCGCGCGCAAGCAATTGGTCAAGGTGTTCGACACCCTGGGCGGCGCCCATGAGCTGACCGTTGCCGGGCGACGGCGCCTGTCGTCGGTTCTGTTCTCTTAAAAAGGAACCGCCATGGCCTACGGCGCCCATTATCCGGACACGGGAAAGCTGCCGGACATGCTGCCCATCTTCCCGCTGCCGGGGGCGTTGCTGTTGCCGGGCGGGCAGTTGCCGCTGAACATTTTCGAACCGCGCTACCTGAACATGATCCTCGACGCCATGGCGGCCGGCCGCGTGATCGGCATGATTCAACCCGCCCCGGTTCAGGGCGAGGCCCCCCGCGACCCGGATCTGCGCGATGACGCCGCGATCTATCCCGTGGGCTGCCTGGGCCGCATCGTCAGCTTTTCCGAAACCGGCGACGGGCGGTTTCTGATCACTCTGCTGGGCCAGACCCGATTCCGCGTTGCCGAGGAACTGACGCCTCGCAATGGCTATCGCCTAGTGCGCCCGGATTTCGGCGAATTCACGGGCGATCTCGATGAAAACGCCGAGCCGGCCTATGACCGGGACCGTTTGGTCGCGGCGGCGGCCGGGTTTTTCGACGCGCGCGGGCTCGATGCCGATTGGTCGTCCATCGAGGATGCGCCCGACACCCTTCTGGTGACGTCGCTGGCCATGGTCTGCCCGTTCGACCTGCGCGAGAAACAGGCGCTTTTGGAATGCGACGGCCCGACGGCGCGGGCCGCGCTGTTGATCGACCTACTGGAGATGTCGGCCCGGGGCATGGCGCCCGACCCGGGCGCCGCATCCCACTGACGGAACGCCCGCCCGGGGGTAAGCACCGGGACAACTCAAGGAGACGGCATTGATGAACAACGCCCAAGTGGACCCGAAACTGCTGGAAATTCTGGTCTGTCCCGTAACCAAGGGGCCGCTGGATTATGATGCGGCCAAGGGCGAATTGATCAGCCGCCAGGCGGGCCTGGCCTATCCCATCCGGGACGGCATCCCCATCATGCTGCCGGACGAGGCGCGCCAGATCAAAGCCGACGGCGGGAGCGCCCAACCATGACGACCGGAAAGACCTTTCAGTCGCAGACCGCAAGCGGCAACCACGGCAGCCGCCACACGCCGGTGGAGTTGCGCATCAAGAAACACGACAAGGTCCTGGAAATCGATTTCGACGACGGCGCCAAGTTCCGCATCCCGGCGGAACTGCTGCGCGTGGAAAGCCCCTCGGCCGAAGTCCAGGGCCACGGCCCCGGGCAGAAGACCGTGATCGCCGGCCGCCGCCATGTGAACATTATCGGTGCCGAGCCCGTGGGCAACTACGCCGTGCGCCTGAAATTCGACGACCTGCACGACACCGGCATCTTTTCGTGGGAATTCCTCTACGACATGGGGACGCGGCAGGACGAACTGTGGTCGCGGTATCTGGAGGCCTTGGAAGCCAAAGGCCTGAAACGCGACCCCTAGGTGCCGGCAGGCGGTTCACGCCTGGAACAAGTGGCGCAGATAATCCCGGTACAGCAGAATCTGGCGGGCCAGGAGCGACGTTTCGCCGACAGCCTTCGACAGAATGATGCCGCCGTCGGCGACCACCAACAGCATGTCTGCCACATCGTCCAAGTCCACATCTGCGCGCAGCGGATAGCGCGCGGCGATCCGGTCGAGCCGGTCCCGGAACCGCCGGCGCCACCCCAAGGTCGCCCGGGTGTTGAGCTCGCGCACCTCCCGGTCGAACAGGCGATCCTGATAGCAATAGGCGGCGATCAGGCAGCCGGGATGCCCCGTGGGCAGGTCCGCCAACAGTTCCGACAGCATCCTGAGGCCGACCAGGAAGCCGTGCAGGGGGTCCTCGTTCAGTTCGTCCGCGCGGCTGAACAGATCGTCAAACAGAGCGTCCTCACGCGCGATGTAGCGTTCAAGCAACGCCTTCGCTAGCGCGCCCTTGTCCTTGAAATGATAAAAAAAGCCGCTTTTGGTGATCCCGACGGCGGCGATCAGCTCGTCAATCGACGTGCCGGCGAAGCCCTTTGCCAGGACCGCCGTTTCCGCGGCGTCGAGAATTTGATCCCGCGTCGTCGCACCTTTGCGTGATGCGGGCGTGTTCATGCCTGAGACCATCCGCCATACCCTTCGAAGCTGTACCGTAGGTACAGTTTTTTCGCGATGATTGACAAGGGCTTCTCACGGCTCGTCAGAAACCGCGTTCACCCCGCTGATATTAAAGACAAAAAGAAAACCCCCCCGGCAGGACCACAGGTCGCCTGTCGCGGGCCGGACCCAGCCGGTATCCATGCCGCCCTTCATTTAATCCGACCGACAATCATTGAAAAGGATACAAACCATGGCGACATACCGCAGCCGACTGCCGCAGCTGGACGGCAGGCTCTTTCTCACCGACGGCGGTCTGGAAACCTATCTCTGCTTTCAGCGGGGCATCGACCTGCCGGAATTCGCATCTTTCCCCTTGCTCGACGACGACACCGGTCGGGCCGAGATCACCAGCTACATGACGCCCTTTATCCTCGCCGCTCTGGCCCAGCAGGCCGGCTTCATCCTGGAAACGCCGACCTGGCGGGCCCATGCGGACTGGGGGGCGAAACTGGGTTATGGACGCACGGACCTGGCCCGCGTCAACGTCGAGGCCGTGGCCCTGATGGCCGACATCCGCGCCCGTCACGAAACCCCGCAAAACCCCATGGTGATCAGCGGCAACATCGGCCCGCGCGGCGACGGCTATAACCCGGCGGAACTGCTGACCCCCAATGCGGCCGAGGCCTATCACACGGCCCAGATCGCAACCTTCGCCGAAACCGATGCCGACCTGGTGACAGCCATGACCATCACTCATGTGGGTGAGGCGACGGGCATTGTCCGCGCCGCCGAAAAGGCCGCCCTGCCCGTGGTTATTTCCTTCACCACGGAAACCGACGGCCGCCTGCCCGAAGGGCGGACCCTGGCCGACGCCGTCAAGGCCGTCGACGACGCGACCGGCGGCGCCGTCGCCTATTACATGATCAACTGCGCCCATCCGACCCATTTCCAGGACGCCCTTGAACCGGGGGCCGATTGGGTCAGGCGCATCCGGGGCATTCGCGCCAATGCCTCCGTCAAAAGCCATGCGGAACTGGACAACTCGGTGGAACTGGACGAAGGCAATCCCCAGGAACTGGGCGGCCAGTACCGCGTCCTGCTGGCGGCGTTTCCGCATATCACGGTGCTGGGCGGCTGCTGCGGCACGGACCACCGCCATATCGCCTGCATCGGCCACGCCTGCCGCGACGCCGCCTGATCCACGCGAGGGGCAGGATGTCAGCTGGCGGAAGCCCCGTCACCGGGCACCCTGTCCCCGGCAGCGGCCAGCAGTTCGCCGACGACCCCACCCTTGAGGTCGATGCCGACGCCGCATTTGCAGCCTTTGCAGCCGACGCAGGCGTCGAGGCCCAGGTCGATCGCCGCATCCAGCGCCGCCTGCCGCCCGTCCTCGCTCACGCAGGGGTCGAGGCGCAGGCGCTGCAGCTTCAACAGCGAAAACGGATTGCCCCAGCGATAGCCCGTCGCCGCGTCGGGCGCGGCCGCATCGGCGGCATCGTCCCCGAAATTTCGGGCATGCATGGGACAGCCGTCCAGGCAGGCATAGCATTCGATGCAGGCAGTCAGGTCGTGATAGGCCTCGGGTGCTTCGGCGTTGACGTCCGGGTCGCGGTGGTCCGGCGTCGTGCGGCCCTGTAACTGGCGGGCGATGCCGTCACGACGCACCACCAGATCGGCCAGCACGGGCAGGGTCGCCATGGGCTCGATGCGGTCGCCCGCGCGCACACGGGCGCGGCAGGCGATGCGCGGGCGACCGTTGACGTCGACCGTACAGACCCCGCAATTGCGCGCCCGGCAGCCGTAGCGGAAGGCGAGATCCGGCAGGGCCGTCGCCTGGGCCTGCAACAGGACGTCGAGGATCATCGGCCGTTCGCCCTCCTGACGGGGGCGGTAATCATAGGCGACGGTTTCGCGGACGCCGTTGCGGGTGGTGACGATATCAATCTTCATGGGCTGGGCTTTCTTATTCGGCGGCATCGGCAACGGCGGCGGCGGGTCCACCGGGTGAAACGGCCGGGGCGGCGTCACCCGGGCCCAGGATGGCCCGGTAACGGCGGTCGAGGATGGGGTCGAGCAGGGCAGGCGGCAGCAGGCAGAGAACCTTCGCCTGGACCTTGCGCCAGGCATCTTTCAAGCGCATCGCAAGCAAACGCATTGCCGGCGTACGCGGTCGGCGGGCGCGGTTCGCGTGAAAGCGCAACACACCATCATTCGCGGCCTGACCGCGCACCACGGTCGAATAGGGCTGCGCCAGGATCGATACCTGGGGCCGGTCCAGGCGCACATGGCCGCCGACGCTGGCGTCCCGTTCGCGGGCGGCCGCGGTCACCGCGCGGGCGACGTCGAGCAGGCTGCGCAATTCCACCCATTCGATGAAAGCCTGATTCCACAGGGCGTAATCGGGCACCGCCGCACGCCCGGCGCGGTCGGCCAGATCGTCGATCACGGCGTCCATGCGGTTCAGGCTGTCGGCCGTGCGCGCCGGGCCGATACAGTCCCAGGCCGCGCGTTGTAATTCGAGCTTGAGGTGCGCCGGGGCCTGGTCGCCACTTTGCCCGAATTGGGCCACGGCGGCGGCGATCAGCGAACGGAAGGCATCGTCGCCGGTGGCGCGGGAGTGGGTCCGGGCGTGATCCGCCGCACCGCGCCCGGCCCGCAGGCCGAACACGACGTTTTCCGTGAGCGCGGTCGAGCCCAGGCGGTTGGCGCCGAACACCCCGCCCATGGCCTGACCGGCGGCGAACAACCCGGACAATCCGGCAGCAGCCGTACCGTCGTCCGCGCCGCCGACCGACGCACCGGTGGCATCGACGCGGATACCGCCCATGGTGTAATGGGCGGCGGGACGGACTTCCCAGGATTCTTCGCAGCGCACTGCCGGCTTGCTGAGGGCTTGGCGGGCCGTGCGGTAGGCCGAGGGCATGGAGGTTTCCAGATAGCGCATGAAGCCCTTGCCGGAACGGGGCAGGCGGGCGTTCGCCGTGAGGTCCAGATAAGCGCCACCATCATCCGTGCCGCGGCCGTCGGCGACGGCGCGCATGATGGCCGCGGAACATTCCGCACGGGTGCGCAGATAAACGCCGTCCAGAATAACCTTGCCGTGACGGTCGCGCAGCACGCCGAGGAAACTGGCCGTCGACGGCTCACCCACCAACAGCCCTTCGTAGGACGCGGGTGCCGTCAGGCAGAATGGCAGGAACTGCACCTGTTCCATATCAACCAAATCGGCCCCGGCGCGGGCGGCGGCGGCATAGCCGTCGCCCGTGTTGCCCCGCATGGTGTCCGTTTTGGGAAAATAGAGAGTATTGAGCCCGCCGGACGCCATAACCACGGCGGGCGCCCGCACGGCGACCAGCGTCCCCGACGCGGCATGATAGACCAGCCCACCTGCGACGCGGCCCGGAGCGCCGTTTTCGGCCCCCTCCACGGCAAGGTCGAGGAACCAGGCATCTTCCAGGTAGTCGATATGCGCACCTTCGACCACGGCGTCCCAGGCGGCATGGCTGAAGGCGACCCCGGCGTTCTTATGCCCGACGGAGCGCGCCACCGTATGCCCGCCCTTGGCCAGGGGCCGGGCAAAGGGGCCCTTGCGATCCTGGTTGATCTTGGGCCGCAGGCCGTGAGCCCGGTACCAGTCATAGGCGGGACGGCTGTCCTTGGCATAGGCGTCGGTCAGGGCCGGCAGCGGCAGGTCCGCACCGGATACGCGCAGGTTGTCGGACAGAACCTGTTCCGTGTCCGCGTCGCTGACCGTGCCGCGCACGGTCGCGTTGCCTTCGGAAATTTTGGTGTCGGAGCAGGCGATGGGATCCTTGGACACAACCAGCACGCGGGCGCCCTCGGCCGCCGCCGCATCCGCCGCGGCACTGCCGGCCCCGCCCGAACCAACCACGATCACATCGTAGTCACGCCATTCAACCTCAATCGTCACCGACCTTGCCTCCCAGCCATGCGTCGCGTCATTCGGGGGTCATTTCAACGCGATCAGGGGCGGTGATGGCAAGGAAATTCACCCCGCCGCACGCAGAAGACTGGCCGCAGGGCGCTGACCTGGGCGCTCAGCCGCAGGTCAGGGCGGCATCGACCGTTTGGCCGCGGAAATACCAGGAGGGGTCGACGAACACGCCGTAGCGCCCGGTTACGCCCGGCCGCCCCTTGACCGTAAAGGATGATACCTGTTTGGCGCCAAGCTGCACACGCCGGGTCTTCACGACCTGATTGTCCGCATCCAAGCGAAACACGGTGATGTTGCCGGGCGCCGGGAAGGGTGCTCCCAAGTTGGCGACCTTGATTTGTGCCTCGGCCCCGGCACAGGACGTCATGATGACCAGATCGTGCGGCGGCCTCGGTGGGCTGGCGACCAGGCTGCGGAGTTGCAGGCGGGCCTGCTGCGGCGCCGGGGGTGTTTCGGGAACCTTGGTTTTGTCGGCGCTGGCGGCCTTCGGCACCACCGCAACCTGGGTCCCGCCGGCCGCCGTCGCGAAATCGTTCAGATTTTCGGCCGAGGCCTCGATAACCGTTTCCGGCCGGCGGCTGAGGCAGCGCAGTACCCGCAGGCGTTTGCGCGCCATGGCGATATAGTGGTTCAGATCGCTTCCCGTGAGGTCGACCCGGCCGCCGTCGTGCCGTACCGGCAGCGCCTTGCCCGCCCGGGCCAGGGCGTCGATCCGGCGGATGCGTTCAGCCTGCAGCTCGATATAGCGCGACCAGTCCCCGGCGAACTTACGGTCGACATAGTCGATGACCCGCTCATGGCTGACGGCGCCGACGTAGGGATCATTGGGGAAGGGGTCGCAGGCGTCCGCAGCAGCCGGCGCGGCGGCGGCCATCATCAGCGCGCCACACGCCGCCGGAGCCAGCCAACGGCGGCACAGGGATAATACAATGATATTCTTCCGAGCAGGCAACAGGCGAACACCCTTAATCCGAGTTCGCCTGTCTTATGGGGAACGAACCTGACATCTGCCTGACGGCGGCGGATTTTATGCCGGGGCGCTGCGCCCGCCGGTCCCTAGACCGGTTGACCCGGAAAGGCCAGTTCGTGGGTATTGTTCCAGTCGTCGCCGACATAATTAACGATCAAGGTCCGGCGCACGCCGGTGATCGGCTTGCGGCGGAAGCCGTGCCAAGTGTCAGCCCCCGGCACGAACACCAGGGCGCGGTTCTGGCGGTGCGGGGTCGGGCCGAAATAGTCTTCTTCCTTGGGCCCCGCATAGATATCGGTGCCCCAGTCTTCGCCGTCCGGCGCCTGAGACAGATAAACCAGCAAGCTCAGTTTCTTGACCGAGATGTCCTTGTGCGGGTGCAGCCAGAATCCATCGCGGTCCTGCGCGTATTCCAGGCGCAGGAAACTGCCCGCGAGGTCGATGCCGCACATCTTTTCGATGCGCTTGACCGTGGCCGGGTCCTGAAACCCCTGGGCGATGTCTTCGCAGACGGTGAATTCGGCGCGGCGGCCCGGATCGAAATAACTGCGGCTGTCGTTGTTGGCGGCACGGGCCCCCTTTGTATATTCGACCCGGGGTGCGTCGAACGGCAGGGCGCGGAGGTCTTCCACCACCTCATCCGTGAACACGTCGTCAAGCAGCCAGTGGGAAAACGGCTCCCGCCGTGTTTCGCAACTGTCCAGGCTGGCCTGAAGCCGCGCCGTATTGGCGGAGGGAGATGTCATGGTGCCGTCCATTTTCGTCTAGCGCAGCCCCGCTGCGGGCCGGGCTCTTCTGTTAAATGCTTCCGCAGGGTCCGTCAAACGTTGCGTCCGGGCCGGCGGGCAGCCCTTTGATAGGCCTTCTGCCGTGCTGGCGCGGTGATCTGAATCAACCGGCGCCTACAGCGTTTCGCCCCGCATCAGGCGCGGCAGGTCACCGACCTCGCCCATGGCATGGCGCATGAACAGCTTTTTCAGCTCGGGCAGGGCATTGACCGTGCCCAGGCCCAAATCCCGGGCCAGGCGCAAGGGCGGCACGGCGTTGGAGAATAGGCGATTGAGGGCGTCGGTCATCCCCAGCATCAGGGAATTGTCGAAACGGCGGCCGCGCTCATAATCTTCAAGCACGGCGGGCGAGCCCAGATCGAGGCCCAGACCCTTGGCGTCGGCCAGGACTTCGGCCAGGACAGCGACATCGCGCAGGCCCATGTTCAAGCCCTGACCGGCGATCGGGTGCATGCCGTGCAGCGCGTCGCCCGCCAGGGCGAAGCGCGGTGCCGTGGCGCGCTCGGCAACCAGCAGGGACAGCGGGTAGCTCCAGCGCGGGCCGACCAGTGCCAGGGAGCCCAGGAAGTCACCAAAGCGGAGCGCCAGTTCGGCCAGGAAATCATCGTCGGGAAGGGCCATGAGGGCCGGGGCCAGGGCGTCCCGTTCCGTCCACACCAGGGACGACTGGTGTTGCTCGCGGCCTGTTTCCCCCTTGATCGGCAGGATGGCGAAGGGCCCGGCGGCCAGGAAATGTTCATGGGCGACGAACCCATGGGGCCGTTCGTGGTCGACCGTGCAGACGATGCCCGTCTGGCCGTAATCCCATCCCGTGGTACGGATGCCGGCCCAGGTCCGGGTCCGCGAGCCGCGGCCGTCGGCGCCGACGATCAGGCGGGCCCCCAGGGTCCGCCCGTCGGCAAGCGTCAACCGGGCCCCGGCGGAATCCAGGTCCATGGCCGCAATCCCGGCGGGGGCCACGACGGTCAGGTTGCGGGCCGTGCGCTGCGCGTCATAAAGGGCGCGCCGCAGATGACGATTTTCGATCATGTAGCCGAAGGGGGCGTCGCCGACCAGGCTGTGGTCGTAATGCAGGAACAGCAGGGAGCCCGCATCGGCGACCCGGATGTCCTGGATCGGCGACGACCGGGGGCCCAGATGGTCCCACAAGCCCGCCGCCACCAGCACCCGGTGGGTCGCCAGCGCGATGGCCGAGGCACGGCCGTCGAAACCGGCGTCGAGCCCGACCGCCGGATCGGCGCGGTCGACCAGGGTGACGGAAAATCCGGCGTTCGCCAGCAACACCGCGAGGGTGCCGCCGACCAGACCGCCACCGACAATCGCCACATCCGCCAAGACGTCGGTCGTTCCGCCGTCCATCGCCCTGTCGGTCGTCACCTGCCCATTGCGGGTCATGAAATCCGCCTTTGCCGCTGCCGTTGGGCGCCGGAAAGTGCCCGCCCGCCTTACGGCCAAGAATCACCCCGTCAGAACGGAATGTCCAGATGCCGAAATTGGCTAATAAATAAGCAAATAAGGTTTTTTGAACAAATAATATGCACGATTAGTCATCATTCCCGCACCCCTGAACTCCTTAAAGGACTGATATAAAACAATAAATCAACTTGTATGGATTCCGGCACGGTTCTTGAAATTGTGCGCTGCGAAATCGGGCCATGGGGTCCGGCACATAACCATCGACGGGCGCTGGAGTTTTCGGTCGCCCGTCCGGGACGTGGCCAAAAAGCGGAAAGGATTACCGAAATGAAGCTGATCATGGCCGTTATCAAGCCGTTTAAGTTGGAGGAGGTTCGAGAGGCCCTGACGCCCTTAGGCGTCGAAGGTATGACCGTCAGCGAGGTCAAGGGCTTCGGACGCCAGAAGGGGCAAGCGGAAATCTACCGCGGCGCCGAATACATGGTGAACTTCCTGCCGAAAGTGAAGCTTGAGATCGCCGTAAAGGACGACCTCGTCGCTTCCATCGTCGAAACCATTCAGAAAACCGCCCAAACCGGCAAGATCGGCGACGGCAAGGTTTTCGTCTACTCGCTTGAACAGGCCGTGCGGATCCGCACGGGCGAATCCGGCGCGGATGCCCTTTAGGAGGTTTTCCAAATGCTTATTGAAAATCTGAAACATACGCTTTCGAAAGGCGTCGCGCGGTTGGCCGGCGTGGTCGGAGCGGCGATGCTGCTGCTGGTTATGTCCGGCGCGGCACATGCCGAGGTTCCCGGTGAATCTCAGTTCGTCTTCAACACCTTCTCGTTCCTCGTGCACGGTTTCCTGGTCATGTGGATGGCCGCGGGATTCTCCATGCTCGAAGCCGGCTTGGTGCGGACCAAGAACACCGCCATGCAGTGCCTGAAGAACGTCGCTTTGTTCTCCATCGCCTCGATCATGTACTACCTGATCGGCTACAACCTGATGTATTCGGGTGTGGACGGCGGCTTCATGGGCTCCTTCGCCCTGTGGGGTCAGGACGACAGCGCGGCCGCCGCCGGCAAATTCGTCGGTGACGGTGCCGTGGGCTATTCCGCGGCGTCCGACTTCTTCTTCCAGTTGGTGTTCGTCGCGACCGCGGCCTCGATCGTTTCCGGGACCGTGGCCGAACGCGTCAAGCTGTGGGCCTTCCTGGCCTTCACCGTCGTCCTGACGGGCATCATCTACCCGATCCAGGGTTCCTGGCAGTGGGGCGGCGGCTGGCTGTCCGAAATGGGCTTCGCCGATTTCGCCGGCTCCACCCTGGTCCACTCCGTGGGCGGCTGGGCAGCCTTGACCGGCGCCATCATCATCGGGGGCCGCAAGGGCAAGTACGGCGCCGACGGCACCGTGCGGCCGATGCCGGGCGCCAATCTGCCGCTCGCCACGCTGGGTACCTTCATCCTGTGGCTCGGCTGGTTCGGGTTCAACGGCGGCTCGCAGCTCGCCATGGGCTCGGCGGCTGATGCCATCGCGATCTCCAACATCTACATCAACACCAACATCGCCGCTGCCGGCGGGGTTCTGGCCGCCATCGTCCTGACCCAGCTGATCTACAAGAAGGTCGATCTGACCATGGCGCTGAACGGCGCCCTGGCCGGTCTGGTGTCGATCACCGCCGGTCCGGACACGCCCTCCCTGGGCCTGGCCGCGATCATCGGTGCCGTTGGTGGCGTGTTGGTGGTGGTCTTCGTGCCGCTGCTCGACAAGCTGAAGATCGACGACGTCGTGGGCGCCATTCCGGTCCACCTGGTGGCCGGCATCTGGGGCACCATGGCGGTGCCGCTGTCCAACGCCGACGCGTCCTTCTACACGCAGGCCGTGGGTGTCGTTTCCATCGGCATCTTCGTGATCATCACCTCCGCCATTCTCTGGTTCGTCCTGAAGATGGTCATGGGTGGGGTCCGGGTGTCGCCGGAAGAAGAGGAACAGGGTCTCGACATGGCCGAATGCGGTCTCGAGGCTTATCCCGAATTCCGCGGATCACAGACCATCTAATCTCTCCTCCACAACTCTCCTACGGGGCCGGAAGACTCATGTCTTCCGGCCCTTCTTTTTTTGTCCATTCCCCCCTCAGCGGCCTTTGCCCGCACGGGGCCGGGATATAGACTCAACGCCATGCTGAACCCACGATACGACATGCTGCCGGTCTATCCCTTCGACCGCCTGCGCAACCTTCTAGACGCCCACGCCCCGGCCCCGAGGCTGGATCCGATTTCTCTCGCCGTCGGCGATCCGACCTTCGATCCACCCCCCGCCATCGCCGAGACCATGGCCGACAAGGCCGCGCTTTGGGGCCGCTATCCGCAGACCGACGGGATCCCGGATTTCCGCAAGGCCGTTGCCGGATTCCTCGGCCGCCGCTATGGCCTGGGCCCCGACGTGTTGGACCCGGAGCGCCACGTGCTGCCCGTGGTCGGGACCCGCGAGGGCCTGGCCCTGGTCGCCAATCTGGTCGTGCCGCCGCAAAAGGCCGGCCAGACCCCCCTGGTGGTCATGCCCAATCCCTGTTTCCACACCTATATGGCCGCCGCCGTGTTTTCCGGCGCGGAACGCCGCCACCTGCCGGCGACCGCCGAAACCGGCTTCATGCCCGACCTGACCCAGATGACCGAGGCTGATTGGGCGCGCACGGCGCTGTTCTATCTGTGCTCGCCAGGCAATCCGCAGGGCGGCGTGGCGTCCATGAGCCTGTTGATGGACGTCATCATCCTGGCCCGGCGTCATGATTTCGTGGTGGTCGTCGACGAATGTTACGCGGAAATCTATGACGCCTTTCCGCCGGCGGGCGCGCTGGAAGCTTCGGCCGGCCTGGACGGCAAATTCACCAACGTGCTGGTGTTTCATTCCCTGTCCAAGCGCTCGTCCGCACCCGGCATGCGGTCGGGCTTCGTCGCCGGGGACCCGGACCTGATCAAGCGCTATCACATGCTGCGCAACTATCTGGGCGCGCAGATGCCGCACCCCGCCCTCTATGCCTCGGCCCGGCTGTGGTCCGACGATTCGGACGCTTTTCGCTATCGCACGGCCTATCAGGGCCTGATCAACACGGCGGCGGAGATCATCGGCGACCGTTTCGAATTCCGCCGCCCGGCCGGCGGTTTTTTCCTTTGGCTGGATGTGGGAAATGGTGAAGAAGCGGCGCTAAAGCTTTGGAAAGACGCGGCAATCCGTGTTTTGCCGGGGGCCTATATGAGCGCGGCCCTGGCCGACGGCAGCAACCCCGGGCAGGCCTTTATTCGGGTTGCTCTGGTCCATCAGCAAAAAACCATAGAGACTGCCTTAAGACGTCTTGTTAAGGTCTTGTAAACCTTAATAACTTAGAAGCCGCTTATGGCAGCGTCACAACATACCTCCGGCTTGGTCAACCTGTTCCCGCAAGGGACCGGGGCGTTCGTGCGCCGCCGCCTGGCCGAGGTCACCGGCATGATCCTGATCGCCGCCGGTGCGGCCGCGGGTGTCGCGCTGTTCACCTTTCATGCGGGCGATCCGTCCCTGAACACGGCCACGGGGGCCGCGGTCCAGAATCTGCTGGGCCGCCCCGGCGCCGTTACCGCCGACCTGGGCTTGCAGGTCTTCGGCGTGGTTGCCGGGCTGCTGCCGCTGGTCGCCCTGGCTTGGGGCTGGACCCTGCTGCGTCAGCGCGCGCTTTCGGGCCTGGCCCTGCGCCTGCTGTTTCTTCTGATCGCCCTGGTCACCCTGACCCTGGCCATGGCGCCCCTCGACCGGCCAGACACCTGGCCGCTTGCCACGGGGTTGGGCGGGATCGTCGGCGGCCTGGCCTTCGACGGCTTGGCCCGGCTGCTGGTCCAGGTGCCCGTCGCCCTGCCCGGCGAATGGCTGGGCAGCGCCGCCGCCGTCATCGGCACCTTGTCCTTCATCTGCGCCCTGGGCTTTTCCCGGCGCGACTGGTTGACCGGGCTGCGCGCCCTGGCCGGCGCCGTTATCGGCACCTTCCTGGGGCTGCGTGCCGGCGTGCTTTGGACCACCGACACATTCCGCCGGGTGCGCAGCGCCGACCCCCTCGACCTGGACGGGCCGATCGCCGCCGACGTCCTGGATGACATTGATCCCATCGCGCCGGCCGAAATGCCCGCCCGGCGCGAACGCGCCTCGGTCGACAGCACCACCAAGGACAGCAAGAAGAGCCTGATCGCCCGCGCCCGCGACCGCAAGGCCGCGAAATCGAAGAAGGCGCTGATCGAACCGCCCGCCGCCAAGCCCAAGGAATCCAAGGCCGCCAACCGCCAGCGTTCCCTCGATCTCGGCGGCGACGGCACCTACCGGACGCCGACCCTGGACCTTTTGGGCGGACCCGACGTGATCCAGGGCCCGGCCCATGATCCGGACAAGCTGGCCCAGAACGCGCAGTATCTGGCCTCGGTCCTCGACGATTTCGGCGTCAAGGGCGAGATCGTCAAGGTCCGCCCCGGCCCCGTGGTCACCCTGTACGAGCTGGAGCCCGCCCCCGGCACCAAAACATCGCGCGTGGTCGGCCTGTCCGACGACATCGCGCGCTCCATGTCGGCGATCAGCGTGCGCATCGCCGTGGTTCCGGGGCGCAGCGTGATCGGCATCGAACTGCCCAACGCCGACCGGGAATCGGTTTACCTGCGCGAACTTCTCGCCTCGCAGACCTTCGAGAGGACCAAGGCCAAACTGCCGCTGACGCTTGGCAAGGACATCGGCGGTGGGCCGATCATCGCCGACCTTGCGACCATGCCGCACCTGTTGATCGCGGGCACCACCGGATCGGGCAAATCCGTCGGCATGAACGCCATGGTCCTGTCGCTGCTATACCGCCTGTCGCCCGAACAATGCCGCTTCATCATGATCGACCCCAAGATGCTGGAACTGTCGGTCTACGAAGGCATTCCGCACCTGTTGACCCCGGTCGTTACGGACCCGAAAAAAGCCGTCGTGGCCCTTAAATGGACCGTGCGCGAGATGGAAGAACGCTATCGCGCCATGTCGCAACTGGGTGTGCGCAACATCGAGGGCTATAATGCGCGGCTTCTGGAGGCCAAGAAAAAGGGAGAAGTGCTGTCGCGCCGGGTGCAGACCGGGTTCGACGCCGAAGGCCGGCCCGTGTTCGAGGACCAGGCGCTGGGCACCGACCCCCTGCCCTTCATCGTCGTCGTGGTCGACGAAATGGCCGACCTGATGCTGGTTGCCGGCAAGGACGTCGAGGCCTCGATCCAGCGCCTGGCGCAGATGGCGCGGGCCGCCGGCATCCACATCATGATGGCGACCCAGCGCCCGTCCGTCGATGTCATCACCGGCACCATCAAGGCCAACTTCCCGACCCGCATTTCCTTCCAGGTCACGTCGAAGATCGACAGCCGCACCATCCTGGGCGAACAGGGGGCTGAACAACTGCTTGGCCGTGGCGATATGCTGTACATGGCCGGCGGCGGGCGCATCACCCGCGTGCACGGACCCTTCGTGTCCGATGAAGAGGTCGAACAGGTCGTCAGCCACCTGAAATCCCAGGGCACGCCCGAATATATCGAGGACGTCACCCGTGACGATGAGAACAGCACCTTCGGCGACAGCGGCGGCGGGAATGATTCCGGCGACGCGCTGTACGATCAGGCCGTCGCCCTCGTGGCCCGCGAAGGCAAGGCGTCGACCAGCTTCGTGCAGCGCCATCTTCAGATCGGCTACAACCGCGCGGCCCGCCTGATCGAACGCATGGAGGAACAGGGCGTCGTCAGCCCCGCCGACCGCGTCGGCCGCCGCGAGGTTCTGGTCGGGAATCATTAAACCGTCGTCATGGCGCTTTACCCCGCCCGTCCCCCAGCCTACATAACCCCCATGATCATCCGTTTCACCCGTGCCGTTGCAGCGGCGGCGTTCGCCCTGGTTCTGTGTCTTGCCCCTGATTCCGCCGGGGCGGTCGAGGGCGATCCCCGCGAAATCACCCTGAACGCCAAGCAGCAAAGCCTGGTGCGCCGGATCGAGAGCTATCTCAACGGCATCACCACCCTGCAATCGACGTTCTTTCAACAGGCTTCGACCAACGAGTTCGCGGAAGGCCAGATCTTCCTGTCCCGGCCGGGCAAGATGCGGATCGAGTACAAGGCGCCCAATCCGATACTCATCGTCGCCACCGGCGAGTTTCTCAGTTACATCGACAAGGAACTGAAGAACGTCACCCATATCCCCGTCGAGGACACCCCGGCGGCCTTCCTGTTGAACGGAAACATCCGCTTCGATCCCAAACGCGTCGCCTTTTACGAAGCCGCGGAAGAAGACGGCGCCGTGTTCCTGACCGTGGGCGAGCGCGCCGACCCCTTCGCCGGGCGCCTGACGCTGATCTTCCGCACCAATCCGATGTCTTTGCGTAAATGGTCCGTGGTCGATACCCAGGGCACGATTACCGACATCGTGTTGACCGACCCTTTCTACGGCGGCCAGATCGACCCCAAGCTGTTCACCGTGCCCGAGTTCGAGCAGACCCGCAGCGGCGATTAGCAAGGGTCCGCGCCAGATATGCGCAAAATGCATATCTGATGGCAAAAAAATGCCCCTGGTACGCAGCGCCATTCCGTCCCATATGGAGTCATACAGCGCGGCCAATGATGCCGCGCCGTCGGGTGGCGCGCCCCCCTCGCCAGCCCGACAGCTCCCTAAGATGGAGTTGAAGCGCCCGGCCCCTCCCCCGCCGGGCGCTTCTCTTTTGCGCAGACCGATGAATGGGGAGGGGCCTTCTTTCATTTGCTAAAGTAAATCCCATGGGATTTGCGGCCCTCCCCCGCCGGGCGCTTCTCTTTTGGGCAGACCGATGAATGGGGAGGGGCCTTCTTTCATTTGCTAAAGCAAATCCCATGGGATTTGCGGCCCCTCCCCCGCCGGGCGCTTCTCTTTTGCGCATAAAGCCCGCGCCCCTTGCCCCTCCGTCTGATCCCCGCTACCAGGGGCCATGCCTTTCACCGTCGCCACCTGGAACGTGAATTCCGTGCGCAAGCGCCTGGACCAGGTCGCGCGCCTGGCCGCCGACACGGCGATCGATGTGCTGTGCCTGCAGGAAACCAAGGTCGTCAACGAGCTGTTTCCCGTGGACGCCATCACCGACATGGGCTTTCCCCATCAGGCCATCGCCGGCATGAAGGGCTATAACGGCGTCGCCATCCTGTCGCGCCGTCCCTTGAGCGACGTGCGCATCGAACCCTGGTTGGGCCGCGACGATTGCCGACATATCCATGCCAAGGTCGAAACCGGCGTCGGGCCGGTCGAGGTCCACAGCCTTTATGTCCCCGCCGGCGGCGACGATCCGGACCCGGAGGCCAACCCCAAATTCGCGCATAAGCTGGCGTTCCTCGACGCGCTCGCCCCTTTTCTTGCGGAGCGCGCGGCAGCCAGCCGGCCCGTGGTGCTGACCGGCGATTTCAACGTGGCACCCTTGGAAACGGACGTGTGGTCGCACGATCAGCTAAAACGGGTGATCACCCACACCCCCATTGAACGCGATAAACTGATGGGCATGTTGGAGGGCGGCGCGAAAAGCGTCGAGGGCTGGACCGACGCCCTGCGCCGTTTCGTGCCCGCGGACGAGAAGGTCTTCACCTGGTGGAGCTACCGTGCCGCCGATTGGCGCGCCGCCGACAAAGGCCGGCGCCTCGACCATATCTGGGTCAACGCGGCCCTGGCCCCGGCGCTCAGCTTCGCCGCCGTGCACGACACGGCCCGCGATTGGCCGGAACCATCGGACCATGCCCCCGTGCGCGTGGTGTTCGAGATCCCCTGAGAGGGCTCCGGATCAGCACGATCCTCACGAGACTATGGACAGAGGTGCCTGTCGTGCCTTTAATAATTCACGGATAAAAACCAACCCGCCACCGGGGGGCAGCGGGGACCAGCCATTGGATCGGGCAGCGTCGCCAGGGATTCAACGGCCAATATCTGGAGACGACGCTGCTGCCCCCCGTCCGCATAACAATCATCTACATCCTGTTCGGATCCTTATGGATCCTGTTTTCGGACGCCACCCTGCACGCCCTGGTCAACGACCCGGAGGTGGCAAGCCGACTGCAGACAGTGAAGGGCTGGTTCTATGTGCTGGTGACGGGGGCACTGGTGTTCTGGCTGACCCGCGTCCTGTCCGCATCGCTTGAGACGGAAAACCGAGAACGACGGCGGGCCGAGGCCGAATTACGGGAAGCCCTGGAAGGGGCGGAGCAGGCAAGCCGGGCGAAAACCGAGTTCCTGGCGACCATGAGCCACGAGTTCCGCACCCCGCTGAACGCCATTCTCGGGTTTTCCGATATCCTGCGGGCCCAGTATATGGGGCCGCTCGGGTCACCCAAGTACACGGAATACGTCAACGACATCTATCAAAGCGGCGCCATCATGCTGGCCCTCGTCAACGACATCCTGGACATCGCCGAGATCGAGGCCGGTAAACGGCCGATTCACCGCATCGAGATCGCCCTGAAGCCGTTGGCCGACATTTGCCTGAAATCCTTCCAGCCGCAGGCGGAAGAGAAAGCCATCACGCTCACCCTCGACATTACCGACGACGCCTTGCGTCTTTATGCCGACCAAATCTGCGCCATTCAGATCATCTCCAATCTGGTGGCCAACGCCATCAAGTACACGGCCAAGGGCGGGACGGTCTCTCTCTTCGCGGCACCGGCACCTGACGGCGGCACGACCTTCACCGTGCGCGACAACGGCATCGGCATTCCTCCGGATAAGCTACCGACAATCGCCGAACCCTTTTCCCAAGTGGTCGCCAATCCCCATCACGCCCGTGACGGCAAGGGGCTGGGCCTGGGCATCGTCAAGTCCCTGGTCGATGCGCATGGCGGTGAACTCGACATCGACAGCGCCGTCGATATCGGCACAACTGTGACGGTGCACTTCCCGCCGCCCTTGGAGTCACTGAAAAACTAGTCCTTGGTCGATTTCCCAATCTCTGGAATGATCGTCAGTGGTGGGGGCCTGTTGACCGGCGAAGGTAGAAACATGGCCCAGGACTTTACAAGTCGCGAAGTGTCGATCCGTGATGTGCTGGAAACCGGCTGCGGCCTGATTTACCGCTACTGGGATGGCCGACGCGGCGGCCGCTTCGCCCCGACCTGGGGTGATTTCCGCCTCATCGACCTGGCCGGCCATATCATTCCCTACATACGCGTCGCCGACGTCATCGACGGCGGCCGCGACTTCAAGTATCGGTTCTGGGGAACGGGCTTGGGCGCCGTGCGCGCCCTCGACCGCACGGGCGTGCACCTATCCGAGGTCGACAGCCCCCGCACGAAGACGGCGCTTGCCGAATTCCGGCGCATCGTTTCGGAAAAAGCCTGCCTTGCCTTCGTTTATCAGGCCCAAGGCGGCATAATAGACCGGCGCAGCCTGCACGCGCCCAGCATCCGCCTGCCCCTGTCGTCCGACGGCCAGGCCGTGGACAAGATCGTCTGCTATACGGATTTCGATATCGATGCCCACGCGTGGCGCCGCTTCTTCGAGAAAAGCGCCGAGAGCCCCCGCGATCGATAAATTGTTGTTTTGTTACGATTACGGAACAAGACGATAGCCGCCTGGTTCGGTGACCAACAGGCGGGCGTTCGACGGATCGCTTTCGATCTTCTGGCGCAGGCGATAAACGTGGGTTTCCAGGGTGTGGGTCGTAACCCCGGCGTTATAGCCCCAGACCTCGCCCAGCAGGATATCGCGGCCCACAACCTTGTCACCGGCCCGGTAGAGATACTTCAGGATCGCCGTTTCCTTATCGGTCAGGCGCACTTTCTTATCCGTGGCCGTTTCCACCAGCATTTTGTTCGCGGGTTGGAACGAATATTGCCCGATGGCGAACACGGCGTCGTCCGACCGTTCGTGCTGGCGGATATGGGCGCGCAGACGGGCCAGCAGGACACCCAACCGGAACGGCTTGGTAACATAATCGTTGGCGCCGGCGTCCAGGCCCAGAATGGTGTCGGCATCCGTGTCGGCACCCGTCAACATGATGATCGGCGAGGTTACGCCGTTGCGCCGCATCAGGCGGCAGACCTCACGGCCATCCATGTCAGGCAGCCCAACGTCCAGAATGATGACGTCAAAGCGGTCTTCCTTGGCCGTTTTCAGGGCCTCGGCCCCGCTGGTGCAGGTCACGCTTTTGAATTCCTCATGAAGCTGCAGCTGTTCGCACAGCGTTTCCAGGAATTCAGCGTCGTCATCGACGATCAGAATTTGCTTGCCGTTGGTCATGGCGATAATCGATCCCCCCTTTGAATTCGGGAATTTCCGGCGATTTTCCTTGCCCGCGTCATCCGGTCAATGACAAGGAACGGAAAATTCACCATATTGGGTCCACAATATTGTGCGCCTGAGTGCCCGGCAACCGCGGCGTAATTATGGCACGAACTCATGTAACGACGGCCGCTTAAGACATGACCGAGCGAAATTCACCCCCCGCGCCTTCGCGCACCCTGGACCTGGACCGCCGCGACGCACCTGCGACGCGGGAGCCGCGCGCCCAGAAAGCGGTCGACCGGGCCGCCGGCGAACTGCGCCGCGGCCGCCCCGTGGTCACCGGCGACGGCGACGGACGCCGGCTGGTGCTGCTGGGCGCGGAACATGTGGATGCCCGCCGCCTTGCCGACATGAAGGCCCTGATCGGCGCCGAGCCCGAGCTGGCGGTGACCGCCAGGCGTGCCGCCGTGCTGGGCCTGCCGGCGCCGCCAAGCAACGTCGTCGTGCTGTCCCGCGCGGGCGGCCTGGACCCGGACTTGGTGACGCGGCTGGCCGACCCCTTGTTCGACGGCGGCACGGGCGGCCCCCTGCCCGATCTCGCCCCCCGCGCGGCGGAACGTTTCGATGCCTGGTCGGCGGCGGTCACCCTGACCAAAATCGCGCGGCTGTTGCCGGCGGCCCTGACCGGGGTCATCTCATTCGACGGCGACCTGGAAAACTGGGCCAAGCGCCACGACCTGATGTTCGTCGACGCCGGCGACGTGTTCCGCCAACGCCTGGACGAAGCCCGCACGTTGACCGAGGTCGGCGCCGCGCGTATCCCCCTTGCCGTCGCCCAGGAACCGGGCGTCGAGGCCAAGGTCCATGCCTTCCGCCCCGCCGACGGGGCGCTGGAGCACCTGGCCATCGTCATCGGCGACCCCAAACCGGGGATGCCCGTGCTGACCCGGGTGCATTCCGAATGCTTCACCGGCGACCTGCTGGGCAGTCTGCGTTGCGATTGCGGCGACCAGCTGAAGGGCGCCATCGCCGAGATCGCCGCCGCCGGCAGCGGTATTCTGTTGTATCTGGCGCAGGAAGGCCGCGGCATCGGTCTCGTCAACAAACTGCGCGCTTACGAGCTGCAGGACCGCGGGTTCGACACCATTGACGCCAACGAGCAGCTCGGTTTCGACGCGGACGAGCGGGTGTATCTGCCGGCGGCGCAGATGTTGCGCCTGCTGGGCTTCGGCGCGGTGCGGCTGTTGACCAACAACCCGGAAAAGGTCGCGGCCCTGGAACGCGGCGGCATCACCGTCGCCGAGCGTGTCCCCCACGCCTTTCCGTCCAATGAACACAACGAAAGCTACCTGCGCACCAAGGCCAGCCGCGCCGGGCATTTGTTTTAAGCCCCCCGTTGCGCCAGGCGCAGCTGCGCCTGTGCTCAGATGGTCCTGTGCTCAAATGGGCCCGTGCTCAGATGGGAACGGCTAACGGCGTTTGTTTTCATGTCCCCGCTGCGCCAGGCGCAGATGCGCCTGTGCTCACATAGGAACGGCTCAAGGCTGCTGTTCTGATCTCTCCCACGCCACCACCCGCCATTAACCATTGAATACCAGGAATGCCGGAGTCCGCCGCCGCCCGGCAGCATTTGCCGCCCCGGGCATTTTGTACCCAGAGCAGACGAGTCAAAATCGTTTAAAATCAACGGCTTGATTCTGGCCCGAGTCTTGCGACACCCGTTCCATAAAATTAACGCCCGAAAACAGGGCGCGAAGAGAACGGGAAAAAATCGATGACACTGCCCTCCGAAGGGATCAATCCCTGGCGCGTGGCCCCTGCCCCTGGCGGGACCGGCGCCCTTCCAGCCAAACACACCCCCGCCAAATTGCCGGACCTCAAGCTTGGCAATGGCGATGCCCTCGACACGCCGGACACGACCGCGAACGCCGGCGCAACCGGCGGCAAGGAATTCAAGGCATTCGGCGACGACGGGCTCACGTTCTGGGACCTGGTCGACGTGGTCAATCCGCTGCAGCACATCCCCGTGGTTTCCACCCTCTACCGCGACCTGACCGACGATACCCTGGACCCGGCCCCGCGGATCATGGGGGGCACCCTGTTCATGGGCCCGATCGGCTTGGTCGCCTCGGCCGCCAACGTGATGATCGAGCACAACACGGGCAAGGACATGGGCGGCCACGTGCTGGCCTATTTCCGCGATGACGCACAGCCGCTGTCAACCACCACCGCTGCGGCATCTCCGGCGGCCGCGGGCACGGACGGCGCCGACCCGGTCACCCAATGGGCCGCCGAGCAAACGGCATTCTACCAAAGCGGCGCGGATGCCGCCGACCCGGTCAGCCGTTGGGCCGCCAACCAGCAGGCCTTCTACCAGGGGCGGGACGGCAAGAATGCTGCCACGACCGCGACGGCCTCTGCTGATCCGGTCGGCCAATGGGCCGCCGAACAGCATGCTTTCTATCGGAATGCCGCGACGGCGGGCGACACCCAGATGGCCGCCGCAACCCCGGAAGCCGCACCCGTGGCCGCCGGTACGGACGGCGTCGACGTCACTGCCTGGGCCGCCCAACAAACCGCTTATTACAAAGGCAACACAGACCCCACCCCAGACACAGCCGGCACCGATGGCCGGGACGTGAGCGCCTGGGCGGCGCAGCAGGTCGCCTATTATCAGGGCGGCGAAGCCCAGCCCGTAACCGGGGCCGATCCCGTCGCCGCCTGGGCCCAACGGCAGACCGCCTATTACCGTGCCGGTGCGGAAACGGGCCCCGCCCGACCGGCCACGCCACGGACACAGGCCATCCAGACCGCGCAGGAAGCACCCGGCGAGATTAATCGTGCAGGTATCAACGGCGACGTTTCGACTTGGGCCCGCGACCAACTGGCCTGGGTCATGGGCGACCGCGCCAAGGAAGTCGCCGCCCTGCCCGGGGCCCAGCCGCGTGACCGCGCCGACCCGCGCCACGAGGACAACCGGCGCGACGATCAGGATGCGTCCGGCGCCATTGCCGAGGGCGGTGGCTGGTTCCGTGACAACATGGTCGACGGCTGGACCCGCTATCAGGCCGCCCAGCGCCTGGCCGAACCCGGTTTTCGCCCGGATCTGACCGTGGCGGCGGGCAATCGTTGATCGCCGCCGGCGCGGAATGATCTCGTTCCGCGAAAAGGGCTAAACTGATGGCCATGGACATTCTGGTTGAACCGACGGATGACCACACCCGCGGGCGACTGACCTGGGGCCGCACTCAGGTTCCCTGCGCGCTTGGCCGCGCGGGCATCGCCCCCGTCAAAAAGGAAGGCGACGGCGCGACACCGGTGGGCCGGTTCGCCCTGCGCCGCCTGTTCTACCGCGCCGACCGGCGGACCCGGCCGGAAACGACCCTACCGACAACCCCCATCACCCCCAACCTGGGCTGGTGCGACGACCCCATAAGCCCCGCCTACAACCGGCTGGTCCGCCTGCCCTGCCCGTGGCGCCACGAGAAACTGGCCCGCACGGACGGTGTCTATGATCTGGTCGTCGTCCTGGGCCATAACGACGCGCCGCCGCAACCGGGCGCCGGCAGCGCCATCTTTCTGCATCTGGCAACACCTGACTTCGCACCGACCGAGGGCTGCGTCGCCCTGGCCGAGGCGGACCTGGTCGCCCTGTTGCGGGCCGCTTCACCCGACGACGTGATAACCGTCAGGGGTTGAGCGGCCACCCTTAGGCAGGTTTTGGACGGGTTCCGAAAATGGCCGAGCCGACGCGCACATGGGTCGCCCCGAAGGCAACCGCAATCTCGTAATCGGCGCTCATTCCCATGCTCAGTTGGGCGAGGCCGTTGCGCTTGGCGATTTCCGCCAACAGTTGGAAATGCAGGGACGGCTCCTCGTCCACGGGCGGGATGCACATCAAGCCCGTGACCGGCAGGGCAAAATCGTCGCGGCATTGAGCGATGAAGGCGTCGGCATCTTGCGGCAAGACACCCGCCTTCTGGTCCTCAGCCCCCGTGTTGACCTGGATGAAGCAGTCGGGACGGCGGCCCGTTTCCGCCATGACGTTGGCAAGCGCACGGGCCAGCTTCGGGCGATCGACGGTTTCGATGACATCGAAGACGTCAACGGCCTTGCGCACCTTGTTCGATTGCAAAGGGCCGATCAGGTGCAGGCGGAGATCGGGAAAGCGGTCGCGCAGGGCGGGCCATTTTTCTTCCGCTTCCTGCACCCGGTTTTCCCCGAAAGCGCGCTGGCCGGCGTTCAGCGCGGGTAACATATGGTTGGCGGGAAAAGTCTTGCCGACGGCGACCAGGGTAACGGCGGCGGGGTCACGGCCGGCGGCCCGGGCGGCCTCGGCAACCTTGGCCTGGACCTCGGCAAGGTTTGCGGCAATATCGGGGGCCGCGCTATGAGGGGCGGTGTTGGATGGAATCATCGGTGGATCGGGACCAGGAATGAGGAAACGAGGGGCCGCAACCCTAACATGGGGCGGGCGCGGGAAAAAGACGCGCCGACGCGGCCTGCCGCTGTTTGCTTTCATGACCGATGCCGAGCGCACGCCCGATCCGGCCCGCGCGCTTCGCCAACTGACACCGGGCACGGTTGTGATCTTTCGCCATTACGAGGCACCTGATCGGGCCGCGTTGGGCCGCCGCTTGGCAACCCTGGCCCGTCGCTTGGGCCTGATCTTCGTGGTCGCCGCCGACCGGCGGCTGGCCCATCGCCTGCGCGCCGACGGCCTGCACCTGCCGGACGGCATGGTACGGCGGCGCGGCCGGTTCGCGCCGCATGGCGACCGCTGGCCCATTTCCGCCGCCGCCCATGACGGGCCCGGCCTCAGGCGGGCGGTGCGGGCCGGCGTCGACCTGGTCCTGCTGTCGCCCGTGTTTCCCACGGCCAGCCATCCTGGGCGCCCGACCCTGGGCGTGCGGCGGTTGGCCGCATTGTGCCATGGCGTCAGCGTACCGGTGTTGGCGCTTGGCGGAGTTACACCGGCGACCCTCAGCCGGGTGCGGGACGCCGGGGCCGCGGGGGTTGCGGGAATCGGCGCCCTGCCCCATCTTTGCCGCGATCCCTTCGGCCTGCGGGCGGCAAGCCTGCGCAGCACGCGGTCACGGCGCTTGGCGCATGGCCGCGATATGGTTTAAGAAGGGGCGTCATTCACCGGCGACGGCGGAAAAAAGGAAGCGGCAGCAATGAGTCTTGGCAGCGGAAAACGGATACTGACGCTGATGGGCACGGTGGTCCTGGTTGCCGGCATGGCGGCCTGCGCCGATTTTTCCCCCGCCGACATCGAAGCCACGACCCACGACCAAACCGATGACGGAACCAAGCGGGACACCATCTGGGGTGCGGGCGGTGTCAGCCTGTGGGGCGACGGGGACAATAACGACAGCGGCGGCGGTGCCCTTGGCGTCAACAGCTTCCTATGGCGCGCAACCTTGGACACGATCGCCTTCATGCCCGTGTCCACGGCGGACCCGTTCGGCGGCGTGATCCTGACCGATTGGCATTCGACTGAAGAAGCCCCCAACGAGCGCTTCAAATTGAACGTCTACATCCTGGGCCGTACGTTGCGCGCCGACGGGATCCGGGTCGCCGTGTTCAGCCAGACCAAGGACCAGGGCGGCCAGTGGCGCGATACGGCGGTGCCGGAACAGACCGGCACCAAGATCGAGGACGCGATCCTGACACGCGCCCGCCAGCTCCGCCGGCAGACGATCAGTACCAAGTAGGCGGCCCGGCGCAACAGAGCGGAGCCCCATAGACCTCTTCGCCCTGCCGGAACCTTCCCGGCTTCGGCATTCCATCCACCCTCGCGCGGGCGCTTCGCCCGGCGACATCTTTCCGCCCAAACCTTCTGGGGACTTGAATGGCGCGCTACAACGTCAAGGAAAACGAACAGAAATGGCAGGCCGCCTGGGACGACAAAGGTTGTTTCCAGGTCCGTGAGGACAATGATCGGCCGAAGTACTACGTGCTCGAGATGTTTCCCTATCCGTCGGGGCGCATCCACATGGGCCACGTCCGCAACTACACCCTGGGCGACGTCGTCGCGCGCTATAAGAAAGCCCGTGGCTTTAACGTCTTGCACCCCATGGGCTGGGACGCCTTCGGCCTGCCGGCGGAAAATGCCGCGATCGAGAACAAGGTGCCGCCGGCCCAATGGACCCGCGAAAACATCGCGACCATGCGCCGCCAATTGAAAACCATGGGCCTGTCCTATGACTGGGACCGGGAACTGGCAACGTGTGAGCCTGACTACTATCGCCACGAACAGAAGATGTTTCTCGACTTCCTGGCCGGCGGCCTGGTCTACCGCAAGGAATCCTGGGTCAATTGGGACCCCGTGGAAAACACGGTACTGGCCAACGAACAGGTCATCGACGGCCGCGGCTGGCGGTCCGGCGCCCTGGTCGAAAAACGACAACTGAGTCAGTGGTTCCTCAAGATCACCGATTATGCGGAAGAGCTTCTCAAGGGGCTCGAAACCTTGGACCGCTGGCCGGACCGGGTCCGCCTGATGCAGGAAAACTGGATCGGCCGGTCCGAAGGCGCGCATGTGCGGTTTGGGTTCGACGGCCGCGACGGCCAACTCGACATCTACACCACCCGCCCCGACACCCTGTTTGGCGCGTCGTTCTGCGCCGTCGCCGCCAATCATCCCCTGGCCCAGGAACTGGCCCAGGGAAACCCGGACTTGGCCGCCTTCATCGCCGAATGCAACCGCCTGGGCACCAGCGAGGCGGCCATCGAAACGGCCGAGAAAATGGGCTTCGACACGGGCGTGAAGGTCCTGCACCCGTTCATCGAAGGCCATACCCTGCCCGTCTATGTCGCCAATTTCGTGCTCATGGATTACGGCACGGGGGCGATCTTCGGTTGCCCCGCCCACGATCAGCGCGATTTGGACTTCGCCCGCAAGTACGGCCTGCCGGTGCTGCCGGTTGTCGCACCCAAGGGCACGGATACGGCGGCCTTTACGGTCGGCGACGAAGCCTTCACGGACGACGGCCTGCTGATCAATTCCGATTTCCTCGACGGCCTTACGGTGCCCGACGCCAAATCCAAGATCATCGACCGTCTGGAAGACATGGGCATCGGCACACGGGCCGTGAACTATCGGCTGCGGGACTGGGGCGTGTCGCGCCAGCGTTATTGGGGCTGCCCGATCCCGATCATCCATTGTGGCGACTGCGGTATCGTGCCGGTGCCGGAGGCGGACCTTCCCGTCGAATTGCCCGCCGACGTGGACTTCTCCGGAACCGGAAACCCCCTGGCCCGCCATCCCAGCTGGAAGCACGTGGCCTGCCCGACCTGTGGCAAGCCGGCGGAGCGCGAGACCGACACCTTCGATACCTTCTTCGAATCCTCCTGGTACTTCGCCCGGTTCTGTAACCCGGCCTCTGACGCCCCGCTTGATCGTGCCGCCGTCGATTACTGGCTGCCCGTGGATCAATACATCGGCGGCATCGAACATGCGGTACTGCACTTGTTGTACAGTCGCTTCTTCACCCGGGCATTGAAGAAATGTGGCTATCTGTCTGTGGGGGAACCCTTTGCCGGGCTTCTGACCCAAGGCATGGTGTGCCATCAAACCTTCAAGGATGCGGCCGGGAAGTGGCTGCTGCCGTCTCAGGTGGTGTTTGACGGCGACGCCACCAAACATGCCGAAACGGGCCAGCCGGTGACCCTCGGGCGGTCCGAAAAGATGAGCAAGTCCAAGAAGAACGTGGTCGATCCCGAAGCCATCATCGGCGCTTACGGGGCGGACACGGCGCGGCTGTTCATGCTGTCCGACAGCCCGCCCGACCGCGACCTGGAATGGACCGACGCCGGTGTCGACGGGGCTTGGCGTTACCTCAACCGGCTGTGGCGCCTGGTCACCGAGAACCCAGCCCCCCTGGCCACCGCCGATGCCGCGCAGCCCGAAACGATGGATGCGACCGCGGAAGAGGTCCTTAAGGCCACGCATAAGACCATCGACGGTGTTTCCACGGATCTGGAGAAGTTCCACTTCAACAAGGCCGTGGCCCGCATCCGCGAACTGACCAATGCCGTCGAAGGCCTGAAAGACACCGCACCGGATGCAAACTGGGTGCGCCGTTTCGCGCTTGAAACCCTGAGTCTTCTCATTGCCCCCATGACACCGCACCTCGCCGAGGCTCTATGGCTTGAGCTGGGCCACGAGGATACGCTGGTTGCCGACACGGCTTGGCCCGTGGCCGACCCCGCCTATCTTGTCGACGACCTGGTGACCATCGCGGTCCAAGTCAACGGCAAGCTGCGCGGCACCATCGAGCTGCCCAAGGATTGCGCCAAGGATGCCGCGGAGGATGCGGCCCTGGCCCTGGATAAGGTACAATCCGTGTTGGAAGGCAAACCGCCCCGAAAGGTCATCGTCGTGCCGAACAGGATCGTCAATGTGGTCGCGTAGAAACCTGCTTACCGGCATCGCTGGTGCCTTGGCCACCGGAGCCCTCGGCGGCTGCGGCTTCCGGCCGCTTTACGGCCGGTCTGGGGTCGGCGCCGATCTAAGCGACACTCTGTCCCAAGTTGAAATCGGGCCGGTCCGCAACACCACCACGGACGGTCGTGATCTTGCCCGCCTCGGCCAGCAACTGCACAATGCCCTGCTGGATGGACTTTCCCCTCGGGGACCGCGCGGCGAACAGATCTATCGCCTGGACGTTACGCTGAACGAAGGCATTGCCTCCCTGGCCGTACAAAAAAGCGCCGACGCCACCCGTGCCGATTTGTCTCTGACCAGTACATTTACCCTGCTGGATCTGCGTACCGGACAGCATCTATACACGGGCAACAGCCGGGCCGTTTCCAGCTTCAACATCCTCAATTCCGAGTTTGCCACCCTGATGGCTGAAAAAGGCGCCCGCGACCGGGCCATCCGCCAATTGGGCGACGACATCCGCCTCAAGGTCGCGATCTTCCTGAAAACCAACCCCGACAAGCGGTGATCCCGGCCCCGGCACGATCGCGGACACCCAAGGTCTCGTCATGAAACTCTCCGGCCGCCAGATCGACAGCTTCCTCGACGATCCCGGGAATGCGGTCGCCGCGGTGTTGATCTATGGTCCCGACCAAGGACTGGTCCGCGAACGCGCCGACCGTATCATGCGCGCCGTCGCCGGATCGACCGACGACCCCTTTCGCACTGCCACCGTCAACGAACAAGACGTAGCCGATGACGCCGAACGGCTGGCCGCCGAACGATCCGCCATGGCCTTCGGCGGCGGTCGGCGCGCGGTCCGCGCCGATGGCGGCGACCGGCTGGCGCCGGCAGTCGAACGCGCCCTCGCGGCCGAAGGCGATGGGCTGGTGATCATCGTTGCCGGCGACCTCACTCCCCGGGCAAAGCTGCGCAAGATCTGTGAAACGGCCCCGAACGCCGCCGCCATCCCCTGCTACGCCGATGACGCCCGCGCCATGGAACAGGTCATCCGCGATACCCTGTCCTCCGCCGGCCTGACCATCGGGCGGGAAGCTCAGGCCCATCTTGCCGCCAATCTGGGGAACGACCGGCTGATTTCCCGACGGGAGCTGGAAAAGCTGGTGCTCTACATGCAAGGCGCCGGACCGGAAGTGACCTTGGCCGACGCCCAGGCCTGCGTCGGGGACAATGCCGGGCGCGGCACTGAAGCGGTAACCCGGGCCTTGGCCAGTGGCGACGTTGCGGGTTTGCTTAGTGCCTATGCCAGCGCCCGTGACCTGGGGGAAACCGCTGTCGGTATGCTGCGCGCGGCCCAGCGCATGTTTCAGCGCCTGCACCTTGCGGCCGGGGACGTGGCACGCGGCACCCGCCCCGAACAGGCTGTCGACAACCTGCGTCCACCGGTTTTCTTCAAGGAAAAGCCATTATTTATAAATGCATTACGTTCGTGGGCGCCAGGCCGACTGGGCACCGCGCTGGATGTCCTGACCGAGGCTGAACGGGCCTGCAAAAGCGGGCTGGGCCCCGATGAGGTGATCTGTGAGCGGGCCTTCATCCGTCTGGCCCGCCTCACCCGCTAGGCCGAAACCTTCGAGCGAATCGCCGGGTTTATCCCCAGCTGATATTTAGCTTCATCAAGCTGACCCAAAATCGGGCCTCTGCCCGGTCCCTATTCGCCTGCGGCTTGGCCGCTTAGACGCTGCAACAGCCCGTCGAGCTGATCGAGGGATTTGTAATAGACGGTGACCGAACCCTCCCGACCCTTGGGCGCGATCGCAACACGCAAGCCGAGCAGATCGGACAAATCCGTTTCCAAGGCGCGGGTATCTGCGTCCTTTTCCTTGGGCCCCCGCCGCGCACCACTGCTTTTCGCCGTCGCCGCCCGCTGCACGAGCTGTTCCGTCTGGCGGACGCTAAGGCCCTGCTCAACGACCTGGCGGGCCAAAACTTCGGGTGCCGTCGCCGACAGCAGGGCCCGGGCATGTCCGGCGCTCAGGTCACCCTTGTCGACCATGGCCTTGACCGCGTCGGGCAGGCCCAGCAGGCGCAGCATGTTCGCGACATGAGGGCGGCTTTTGCCGACGGCCTTGGCCAGGGCATCCTGGGTATGGCCGAATTCGTCCATCAGGCGTTGCAGGCCGACGGCCTCTTCCAGAGGCGACAGATCCTCGCGCTGCAGGTTTTCGACCAGAGCAACCTCGAGGGTTTCCTTGTTCGACAGCACTTTGATCAGGACCGGCACCTCGTGGAGCTGCGCCAATTGCGCGGCCCGCCAACGCCGTTCCCCGGCGATGATCTCATAATCGCCCGGGCGGTCGGGATGTTCGCGCACCAGGATCGGCTGCAACACGCCAAGCTCGCGGATCGACTGAGCAAGGTCCTGCAATTCTTCTTGGTCCATGGTGCGCCGCGGCTGGTAGCGCCCAGGATGAAGCTTTTCGATGGCGATCTGCTGCGCCCCGGCGGCTGGCGCCGGCGACTTGTCCTCACCCAGAAGGGCAGACAGGCCGCGCCCCAGGTTTCTGCGTTTTTCCGCCATCATGATGCCCCCATCGGCTGGCCGCCGCCCTGGCGCGCCAGGGCCTGGCGATGTTGCGTCTGGCGTTCGCGGCTGATGACCTCGCTGGCCAGGTTGAGATAGGCCCGCGACCCAGCGCAGGCAGTGTCATAGATCAGCACCGGGCGGCCGTGGGACGGGGCCTCGGAAATCCGCACGTTGCGGGGGATGACGGTCTCATAGACCTTGTCACCGAAATGGTCTCGAACATCCGTTTCGACCATACCCGACAGGTTGTTGCGTTGATCGAACATGGTCAGGACGATGCCCTGGATTTCCAGATCCGCATTGAAGGCGGCGCGCACGCGCTCGATGGTCTGCATCAACTGGCTGACACCCTCCAGCGCAAAGAATTCGCACTGCAGCGGCACCAGGACCGCCTGCGCGGCGACCAGGGAATTGACGGTCAGCAGGCCGAGCGCCGGCGGACAGTCGATCAACACGAAATCATAGGCCGGACCGGCGGCGGACACGGCCGCCTCCAGGCTCTGCTTCAGGAAATACTCGCGACCGTCCTCGTCGACCAATTCGACCTCAATCCCCGACAGGTCGATGCCCGAGGGCACGATGTCGAGATTGGGAATTTCCGTCGCCAAGGTCGCCGCCGCCAGGGGTTCCGCATGAATCAGCAGGTGATAGGAATTCACCGTCCGCTGCGCCCGGGCGATGCCCAGGCCCGTCGAGGCGTTGCCCTGAGGGTCAAGGTCGATGATCAGGACCCGATTGCCGACGGCGGCCAGCGCCGTACCCAGATTGATGGCGGTCGTCGTCTTACCGACCCCGCCCTTCTGATTGGCAACCGCGATAATGCGCGGCAAGGCCGGGATATCCGGCACCGCGGGGCCGTTCAGGCCGTCGTAAAGGGGATCAGCCATGGCGTCGTTCAAGGTCCTTGATCAGGAGAATAACGCCCTCGGAATCACTCGCGCTGGGCATTTTCGTTGCGCGCATCTTCCAGGCTTTTTCCGATTCGGTCAATTCCGCATCACCGGTCTTTCCTTTTAAAAACAAAAGTTTTCCACCGGTTTTCAACAGGTTGTTCGACATTTCCAACAATTTGGGCAAAGGTGCCAGGGCCCGCGCGGTGATGACGTCATAACCTTCCGCCCCGGTTTCCGCCATTTCCTCGATACGCCGGTTCTCGATCCGTGCATGGATGCCCATCAGTCGGTTAGCCTCGCGCAAGAACGCCGCCTTGCGGCTGTCGCTTTCGACCAGGTCGAGACAACCGCCCTCCCCCGCGCCAATGTCCAGCGCCGCCAGCACCAGGCCCGGCAGGCCCGCCCCCGATCCCAGATCGCAAATCCGCAAGGGTTCCGCCGAAATCAAGGACGCCAACTGGCCGCAATCGAGGATATGCCGGTGCCAGATATCCGCCACCGTGGCCGGGCCGATCAGGTTGATGCGGCGCTGCCATTTGACCAAGGCCGCAACATAGGTCTCAAGACGCGCCCGGCGTCCGGCCCCGTCGGCGCCGTCGAGACCGAGGATGCGGGCGACGTCCTCGGGCATTTGGGACGCGGGGTCGGGGCTCGATTGTTTCACGTGAAACAGTCTCTGTTCGGTTGGGGCCTATTCGGCCGATCGGATGGTTTGGTCAGGCGCTGAGACGGGCGTCCCGGCGTTTTACATGGGCAAGCAGGATGGTCAGGGCTGCCGGAGTCACGCCGGGCAGACGCGCCGCCGCCCCCAGGGTTGCCGGGCGGGCCTGCTTGAGCTTCTCACGGACCTCGTTGGACAGGCCGGAGATGGCATCATAATCCAGGGCGCCCGGCAGGGTCAGGCCCTCATCGCGACGGAAAGCACGGATGTCGGCGTCCTGGCGCATCAAGTACTGGCTGTAGCCCGCCTCGATGGTCAACTGGTCGAGGATTTCCGGGCGAAGTTCGGCAACCTCCGGCCAATGGGCCGCAATGGTCTCCGCCGTTACCCCCGGATAGGACAAAAGCGTCCAGGCGCTGCGCCGGGCGCCGTCCTGGTTGACCGCGAAACCGGCCTTGGCCAGCGTATTGGGGCTGGCCTCCAGGCGCTCCAGCATTCGGCGGCCCAGGGTCAAGGCCGTCTGCTTGCGGGCGAAGGCGCGCGCCCGGCCAGCATCCACGCAACCGATGCCCATGCCGAGCGGGGTCAGCCGCTGATCCGCATTGTCGGCCCGCAACTTCAGGCGGTATTCGGCACGCGAGGTGAACATCCGGTAGGGCTCACGGGTGCCGAGAGTCACCAGATCATCGATCATCACGCCGATATAAGCATCGGCGCGGTCGAGCACGAAATCCCGGACGGGCCCTGCCCCGCCGCCGGCCCCCGCGCGGATCGCCGCGTTGATCCCGGCGATCAGGCCCTGGGCCCCCGCCTCTTCATATCCGGTGGTCCCGTTGATCTGACCGGCCAGGAACAGGCCCGGCACCCGATGGGTTTCCAGGGTCGGCGTCAACTGCCGCGGATCGACGAAATCATACTCGATGGCATAACCCGGGCGGATCATTTCGGCCTTTTCCAGGCCCGGGATGGTTTTCAGCATTGCGAGCTGCACGTCTTTCGGCAGCGAGGTCGAAATGCCGTTCGGGTAGACCGTGGGATCATCCAGGCCCTCGGGCTCGAGGAAAATCTGATGGCGTTCGCGATCGGCAAAGCGCACGACCTTGTCCTCGATGGACGGGCAATAGCGGGGGCCTTTGCTTTCGATCTGTCCCGAATACATGGGCGACCGGTGGATGTTGTCACGGATCAGGGCATGGGTCGCCGGGGTCGTTTCGGTGATGCCGCAGGCGATCTGCGGCGTGGTGATGGCCTCCGTCAGATAGGAAAAGGGCACCGGTGGCGTATCGCCCAACTGTTTGTCCAAACCCGCCCAGTCAATGGTGCGCCCGTCCAAGCGGGCCGGCGTGCCGGTCTTGAGGCGGCCAAGGTCGAAGCCCAGACGCCGGAAGGTATAGCTGAGGCCGATCGCCGGCTTGTCCCCCACCCGCCCGGCGGGAATGCGTGTTTCACCGATGTGGATCAGACCGCGCAGAAAGGTGCCCGTGGTGATGATCACGGCGGCGGCGGCGAATTCCCGCCCGTCCTCGGCCCGCACCCCGGTCAAGTCGCCGTCGGCGCCGAACATCAAGTCGTCGGCCCCGGCCTCGATAATCGTCAGATTCTCGGTTTCCGCCAGGATGTCCTGCACGGCCAGGCGGTACAGTTTACGGTCGGCCTGGGCCCGGGGGCCCCAGACCGCCGGGCCCTTAGACTTGTTGAGCATACGGAACTGAATGCCGCCCCGGTCGATGGCGCGGCCCATGACGCCGTCAAGGGCATCGATCTCGCGCACCAGCTGGCCCTTGGCCAGCCCCCCGATCGCCGGATTGCAGGACATTTCCCCGATGGTCGCGGCCTTATGAGTCAGCAGCAGCGTCGCGGCCCCCTGGCGCGCCGACGCCGCGGCCGCCTCGGTTCCGGCGTGCCCACCGCCCACCACAATGACATCGAAAGTCCGGTCCATGGACCGCCTGCCTGACCTGTTCCGGGAAATCCCACTTCCGCCCCGCCCATGGCGCGGAAACACAGGCCGGAATGTAGGAACCCCGCTGATCCAAGTCAAATACCTTCGCGGGACGCCTAAACGGGGCGCAGCGATGCCTTGACGCCCCGCCCAAGAACCATTTCACCGGCGAAGACCGGCTTACAGGCACTCAAACAAACCCTCGGAGAGCGGAATGTTTCACGTGAAACATTCTGTCTGGGTTGGGGCCTCAGGTGGGCAAACGAGATGCCAAACACGGGAGTCCAGCGAAATAGGAAATTCAATTAATGCATTTTGAAAATATCAAGTCAGCTTCATGGTATAGCTGTGTGATCAATTCACGCAATATATAGTGGGTAATAAGTTAGATATCTTAAGTTGATCATTTACCGATACAGAAGTCGGCGAAGATCACATCGAGCAAATCCTCCACATCAACCCGCCCTGTGATCCGGCCGATCGCCCGCGCGGCAAGCCGCAGGTCCTCGGCCACCAGCTCCGGCCCCCGCGCCGACCAACCGTCCAGGGCTTGGGCCAGGGCAGTCCCCGCTTCTTCCAAGGCATGGCGGTGACGCGCCCGCGTCGGGCCCGGCGAAGACCCCGTTCCGGCCACGGCAAGGCTCCGGACTGCCTCCGTCAAGCGGGCGATGAAGTCGTCCACCCCCGCCCCGGTGCGGGCCGAGAGGACGACCACGGGCGCCCCATCCAGATCCCCCGCATCACCGACCGGCGCCAGATCCGCCTTGTTGACCAGGACCAATGCCCGGCCGTCCGCCGCCAGGGCGCGCAGATCATCCGGTACGTTCGGCCAGTCGGCGCGGTCGAGAACGATCAGTTTAAGGTCCGCCCTGTCGGCCCGCGCCGCCGCCCGGCGCACACCCTCACGCTCGACCGCGTCCGTGCTGTCACGCAGGCCCGCCGTATCGGCAACGATGACCGGCACCCCGCCGAGGTCGAGATGCACCTCGATCACGTCCCGGGTCGTACCCGCGGTTTCCGACACAATGGCCGCGTCCCGCCCGGCCAGCAGGTTCAGCAAGGTCGATTTGCCCGCGTTGGGCCGGCCGAGCAGGGCCAGATGCACCCCGGCGCGGAGCCGCTCCCCCCCCCGTCCATCGTCGAGATGGGCCGCAATCTCGCCCGCCAGCACCACCAGGGCATCCCGGGCGGCGCGGTCGATGTCTTCCGGCAGGTCCTCATCGGCGAAATCGATCCCGGCCTCGACATGCGCGATGGCGGCGATCAGCCGTGTCCGCCAGCCTTCGTAGATCTGTCCAAGCGCCCCCGCCGCCTGATCCAGGGCCTGGCGCCGCTGTTCCGAGGTTTCCGCCGCGACCAGGTCGGCGATGGCTTCCGCCTGGGTCAGGTCCAGCCGACCGTTGAGGAAGGCGCGGCGTGTGAACTCCCCGGCCTCCGCCGGGCGCAGGCCCGGTATGCGGCCAAGCACCGACAACACCCCCTCAACCACAGCCGGCCCCCCATGCAGGTGGAACTCCACGACATCTTCCCCGGTAAAGCTCCCGGGGCCGGGAAAGCTTAGGACCAGAGCCTGGTCGAGGGTTTCGCCGCTGTCCGGATCGTGAAGATCGCGCAGGGATGCCATGCGGGGCGCGGGCATATGCCTGCCCGGCGTCAGCGCCGCCAGGGTGTCTCCCGCCCCGGGACCGGACAGGCGAACGACCGCGACGCCCGCCCGGGCGCCGCCGCTTGCCAATGCAAAAATGGTATGGTCGCTCACCGGCCCCCCTCGGCTGCTCGGCCGGGGTCCCCTACTTGGCTTTTTCCGGATCGTCCCCGGGGCGCAGCATCAAATCCGGCACCCGGCCGCCGTCCCGCACATGGGCCTCCAAAACTCGATCCACGTCTTCCCGCGTGGCGCAGCGGTACCACACACCCTCGGGATAAATCACCAGGGTCGGGCCCAGTTCGCAACGATCGAGACAGCCCGCCGAATTCACCCGCACCCCCTTGATGCCCAACTCCTTGGCGCGCGCTTTCATGTAATCGCGCAGCTTCACCGATCCCTTTGCGGCGCAGCTTCCCCGGGGATGGCCTTCCGGGCGTTCATTGGTGCAGAAGAAAACATGGCGGTCGTAGAACAGAGGCGGATCTCCTACCTCATCGTGTTGGGCGTCGCTCACTTGGTATCGTCCTTCTTGGTGGTCTTGGCCTGGCCCTCGTCTCCGGACATGGCCGACATCTGATTCCAGAACATCTTCTGAAGCTGTTCGAACCCCTGGACCCCGGCGGGGAACCAGGTATTGAACATGGTTTCCGGATCTAGCGCGGACAGGTTCGCCTTCATCCGCTCCTCCAGGTCCTTCATCAAGGCATCCTGCATGGGCTTCACGTCGGGCAGGCCGAGGAACTTGCGGGCCTCTTCCGGGGTGCAGTCGATGTTCACGGTAATCTTCATGGGTCTCGCCTCTTCCTCGCCCGCGGGCCGCCCGGAGGCGATCCTTTGCAATGGCGAATAACAGCTTGTATGCAGGACACGGCACCCCAACCTAGCCAGGAGACGCGCCCGTGGCAATCGGCCATCAAACGCGCGGCCAAAGCGGAGCATTCATGAGCGACAACCTACTCGGCAAAGAGACCAGCCCCTACCTCCTGCAGCACAAGGACAACCCGGTGCATTGGCGGCCCTGGGGTCCGGAAGCCCTGGCCGAAGCCCGCGACGGCAATAAGCCGATCCTGTTGTCCGTGGGTTACGCCGCCTGCCACTGGTGCCATGTCATGGCCCACGAAAGCTTCGAGAACCCGGCCATCGCCAAGGTCATGAACCGCCACTTCGTGAACATCAAGGTCGACCGCGAAGAACGCCCCGACCTGGACAACATCTACCAGAGCGCGCTTGCCATGATGGGCGAGCACGGCGGCTGGCCGCTGACCATGTTCCTGACCCCGGACCTGGAGCCGTTCTGGGGCGGCACCTATTTCCCGCCGGAACCGCGGTATGGCCGTCCCGGGTTCCCGCAGGTTCTGGAAAGCCTGGCCGCCACCTACCGGGACGAGCCCGCCAAGATCGCCGACAACGCAAAGCGCATGCGCGATGCCTTGTCCTCCCTCGCCAGGCCAAAGGGCGGCGGGACCATGACCCTGGCCGCGCTTGACGACGTCGCCCTGCAGATGCTGCGTTTCGTCGACCCCGTCAACGGCGGCACCCATGGCGCGCCCAAGTTTCCCCAGCCCAATTTCTTCCAGGCCCTATGGCGGGCCTTTATCCGCACCCGCGGCCCGATGTACCGCGAGGCCGTGACCGCGACCCTGGCCAACATCTGTCAGGGCGGGATCTATGATCACCTGGGCGGCGGCTTCGCCCGCTATTCCGTGGATGCGGAATGGCTGGTCCCGCATTTCGAGAAGATGCTCTACGATAATGCCCTTTTGGTCGAGCTGATGTCAGAGGTCTGGCCCTTGCTCGACCCCGGCCCCAAGGCCGATCTGTTCCGCCTGCGCACGGCAGAAACCATTGACTGGATGCTGGCCGACATGCGCTCCGCCGATGATCCCGCCGCCCCCTTCGCCTTTGTTTCCGCCTACGACGCGGATTCGGAAGGGGTCGAAGGCAAATACTATGTCTGGACCGAGGCCGAGATCGACGCCCTTCTGGGTCACGACGCGGCGACATTCAAACAAGCCTATGACGTTACCTCCGGAGGAAACTGGGAAGGCAACACCATCCTCAACCGTTCCGCCGATGCCGATTTCGGAAACCCGGAACGGGAAGCCATGCTGGAAAGATGCCGCACGATCCTGCTGCCCGAGCGGTCAAAGCGCGTGCCGCCCATGCGCGACGACAAGGTATTGGTTGATTGGAACGGCCTGGCCGTCGCCTCCTTGACCAAGGCCGCCGCCGTGTTCGGCCGACCCGATTGGCTGGCCACGGCCGCAGGGGTCTTCGCCTTCATCCGGGAAAACCTCATGGACGGCGACCGCCTGTTCCATACCTGGTGCGCCGACAAGGCCGCCCATCCAGGCGTACTGGAAGATTACGCCAATTTGGCCCGCGCGGCCCTGGCCCTGCATCAAGCCACCGGCGACACAACCTACCTAGCCCATGCGAAATCCCTGACCGCCGTGCTCGACCTGCACTTCTGGGATGCGGACAACGGCGGCTACTTCATGGCCGCCGACGACACGGCGGACCTCCTGACCCGATCCAAGCCCGTCCACGACAACGCCGTGCCCTGCGGCAACGGCACCATGGTCGAGGTCCTGGCCCGCCTGTATCACCTGACGGGCGACCCCGCCTATCGTGACCGCGCCGACGCCCTGATCACCGCCCTCGCCCCGGAAGAGGTCAACAACCTCGCCCATCAAACCACCTTCCAGACCGGGTTCGAGATTCTCGAGAACGCCGTGCAGGTCACCGTCGCCGGATCTGGGGACGCCGCGTCCACCCTCGCCACCGCCGCCCTAGCCTCGGGCCACCCGCGCCTGGTGCTGCTGCGCACGGTTGACGGTACTGACCTGCCGTCCGGCCATCCCGCCGCCGGTAAAGGGCCGGTCGACGGCACCGCCGCCGCCTATCTTTGCAAGGGTGCGACCTGTTCCCTGCCGATGACCGATCCAGGGGCCCTGTCCCAGGCCCTCGCCACCAAGACATGAGCGATTTCTACACCTCCATGAACTCCCCGGTCGGGCCCTTGACCCTGTTCGAGGACCAGGGGGCGCTCACGGCTCTTGAATGGGGCCGCGCCCCGGCATCCCGCTCGACCCCCTTGCTGAACGAAGCGACGCGTCAGCTGACGGCCTATTTCGACGGCAGCCTCAAGGATTTCGATCTGCCCCTCGCCCCCGTCGGCGGGACGGCGTTTCAACACCGCGTATGGCAGGCCATGCTGGACATCCCCTATGGCCGGACCGAAACCTACGGCGAGATGGCCGACCGCATCGGCGGCGTGGCCCGGGCGGTCGGTGGCGCCTGCGGCGCAAATCCCCTGCCCATCCTAATTCCCTGCCATCGGGTCACCGGCGCCGGCGGGCGCATGACCGGCTATTCCGCCGGGGAAGGCGTCGAGACCAAACGCGCCTTATTGCAGCTTGAAGGGGCGACCCTGATTTAGCGCCGACAAATCCCGTCAACGGGCTTGCACCGGACCCCGCCCGTAACCAAGATACCGCCACATACCGAAAAAACACCCAGGGCGACCAACCGCCCGGGACCACCATCAAGGAGGAGTTTTCCCATGACCAAGGCCATCCGCATTCATGAAACCGGCGGCCCCGAAGTCCTCAAATACGAGGACGTGGACGTCGGCGATCCCGGTAAGGGCGAGATCCGCATCCGCCAGACCGCCTGCGGCCTCAACTTCATCGACATCTACCTGCGCACGGGCCTGTACCCGCTCGACAACTTCCCGGAAATCATCGGGATGGAAGCCGCCGGCGTGGTCGAATCCGTGGGCGAAGGCGTGACCGACAAGAAGGTCGGTGACCGCGTCGCCTATCCGATGCTGAAGGGCGGCTATACCCAGGCGCGCAACATTCCCTCCTGGAAGGCCGTGCACCTGCCCGACGCGATCGACGACCAGACCGCCGCCGCGATGATGCTGAAAGGCATGACCGCTCATTACCTGCTGCATCGCACCTATCCGGTGAAACCGGGCGACGCCGTCCTGGTTTATGCCGCCGCCGGCGGGGTCGGCCAGATCCTCTGCCAATGGGGCAAGGCGCTGGGCGCCACCGTGATCGGCTGCGTCGGATCCGAAGAAAAGGCCGAAATCGCCAAGGCCGCGGGCGCTGCCCATACCATCAACTATTCGACCGAGAACATCGCCGAGAAGGCCAAGGAATACACCGGCGGCGAAGGCGTCGCCGCGGCCTATGACAGTATCGGCAAGGCGACCTTCATGGCCTCGCTCGATTCCCTGCGCCCGTTCGGCGTGCTGGCGACCTACGGCAATGCGTCCGGTCCGGTCGATCCGATCAGCCCGGCCATCCTCGGGCCCAAGGGATCGCTCTACCTGACCCGCCCGACGCTCGCGACCCATACCCGCAACCCGGAAGTCCTGGCCGAAGGGGCCAATGCCCTGTTCGACGCCGTGACCTCCGGCAAGGTCAAGATCAACATCAACCAGACCTATCCGCTGGCCGACGTGGCCAAGGCGCATACGGACCTGGAAGCCCGCAAGACCACGGGCTCGAGCGTGCTGATCCCCTGATCGGGCTCACCGCCTGAAAACAGAAACGCCGGCGAGGGAAACCCCGCCGGCGTTTTTGATTCGATCTATTGGCCGGGATCAGCTGTTCATGGAATCGAAGAAGTCGCTGTTGACCTTGGATTCCTTCAGCTTGCCCAGCAGGAACTCCATGGCGTCCGTGACGCCCATGGGCATGAGAATCCGGCGCAGCACCCACATCTTCGCCAGGGTGCCCTTTTCGACCAGCAGTTCTTCCTTGCGCGTACCCGACTTGGTGATGTCGATGGTCGGCCACACGCGCTTGTCGGACAGCTTGCGGTCAAGGATGATTTCCGAGTTACCGGTGCCCTTGAATTCTTCGAAGATGACTTCGTCCATGCGCGAGCCGGTGTCGATCAGCGCGGTCGAGATGATGGTCAGCGACCCGCCTTCCTCGATATTCCGCGCGGCGCCAAAGAAACGCTTGGGTCGCTGCAGGGCGTTGGCGTCGACACCGCCGGTCAAAACCTTGCCCGACGACGGCACCACCGTGTTGTAGGCACGGGCCAGGCGGGTGATGGAATCCAGCAGGATGACCACGTCCTTCTTGTGCTCGACCAGACGCTTGGCCTTTTCCAGCACCATTTCCGTAACCTGGACGTGGCGGGTCGCCGGCTCGTCGAAGGTCGAGGAAATCACCTCGCCCTTCACCGAACGGTCCATGTCCGTGACTTCCTCCGGCCGCTCGTCGATCAGCAGCACGATCAGGTAGCACTCGGGATGATTCTCGGCGATGGAATGGGCGATGTTCTGCAGCATCACCGTCTTACCGGTGCGCGGCGGCGCCACGATCAGGGCGCGCTGACCCTTGCCGATCGGGCAGATCAGGTCGAGAACGCGGGACGTCGGGTCCTTGTGCTCGGGATTTTCGATTTCCATGATCAGCCGCTCGTCCGGATACAGCGGCGTCAGGTTGTCGAAGTTGATGCGATGGCGGACCGCCTGCGGATCGGTAAAGTTGATCTGATTAACCTTCAGCAGGGCGAAATAGCGCTCGCCATCCTTAGGTGCGCGGATCTCACCTTCCACCGTGTCACCCGTGCGCAGGCCGAAGCGGCGCACCTGGCTGGGCGATACGTAGATATCGTCCGGGCCCGGAAGATAGTTCGCTTCCGGAGAGCGCAGAAAGCCGAAGCCGTCCTGCAGCACCTCAAGGACCCCGTCGCCGTAAATCGCGACATCGTTGTCCGCAAGCTGCTTCAGGATGGCGAACATCATGTCCTGTTTGCGCAGCGAGCTGGCGTTTTCGATCTCCAACTCTTCGGCATAGGCAAGAAGGTCGGCGGGCGATTTCTGCTTCAGTTCCTTGAGATTCATGTGAGGCCTGATTGATGTGTGGGGGGAAACCGGAAGGAATTAAGGGCCGGAAAAGGCGTCGGTCGGACGATCCGTCTTGGCCGCGGCGATGCGCGGGTCTGCTGGACGGCCTCTCCGCCCCTGCTGGGCCGGTTGAAACCGTTGCGAGACATCGGACGCGCCCGGGCCGGGTTGGTCGATGGAAAAAGGATTGGGCGGGACCTTTGGTAGACCAGGCCCGAAAGAGGCGGGATGCCGTCCGCGTCGGCACATGGGATGATTAACGAATGCGGAAAATCAAGTCAATTGAACTTTTTGTGCCAAAGGCTTCACATCTGCTGCCAACGCAGCAACAACCTAACCCGGCTGCACGATCACCATGATGACGATGATGACCATCAGCACCGCCGGCACCTCGTTCATGAAGCGATAGAACCGTCCTGAATGCTGGTTCTTGTCCTCGGCGAAAGCACGCCGCCATTTGCCGCAGTACACATGCATCACCATCATCACCAGAATGCACCCGGCCTTTACGGGAAACCAGACCGTCTGCCAGATCGCCACCCCCGACGCCGCCATCAGGATCAGGCCAAACACCACGGACGCCATCATTGCCGGGTTCATGATCCCTCGCATCAGACGGCGTTCCATGATCTTGAAGGTTTCCGACTTGTCGGACCCGACTTCGGCATCGACGTGATAGACGTACAGCCGCGGCAGGTACAGCAACCCGGCCATCCACGCAATCACGCTCATCACATGCAGAGCCTTGATCCAGGCGTAAGCGGCGGCACTCAGTTCCATGATCCGTTCTCGCTACGCCACGCAGGGACAGGCGGACCATTCGCCGGGACAGATCCGCGCCCCCGACGGATGACAGGTCCGGCCCCCCGGGCCTGAAGCAGTCTCAACGATTTCCGCCAAGGCCGCGATAAAGCTCTGTGCCGTGCCAACGGTCCGCACCCGGTGATAGGCCGGCACGCCCGCATGATCCGCGACTTCCCTGTACTCGATATCGAGTTCGACCAAAGTTTCCGAATGTTCCGACACGAAAGCGATGGGCACCACGACCAGCGGCACCTTGTCCGCCCCCGCGCGCTTGATTTCGTCCTCCGTCGCCGGGCCGATCCATTCCAGAGGGCCGACCTGACTTTGGTAACAGACGATCGGATCGAAGCCATCAATCCCCCGTGCGCGAAGGTTATCCATCACCGCCGCTGCCGTCTGCTCGACCTGCCATTGATAGGGATCCCCCTTGGCAATGACCTTCTTCGGCAGGCCGTGGGCGGAAAACAGAACGCGCGGCATCCCGGTTTCCTTAGCCGCCGTAATCCCTTCGGCGACCAGATCGGCCTGGGCCGCGATGAACCCTGCCGCCGTGGGGTAACAGCAGGCTGCCCGCGCCGGGCCCGTCACCCCGGCCGCCTTCGCTGCTTGGCGCCAATCCTTCAAGGAGGATCCCGAGGTCGTCGTCGAATACTGCGGATAAAGCGGCAGTTCGATTACCTCATCTGGGCCGAACGCAGCCACCGCCTTGGCCGTCTCCGCACTCATCGGATGCCAATAGCGCATGCAGATGAAAACTTTTGTCTCCGGCTTGCCCGGCCCGTTCAACACACCCTCAAGCGCCCGCGCCTGCGCCTGAGTTTCCTCAAGCAACGGTGATTTGCCACCGATGTTTGCGTAAATCTCCCGCGCGATCGGGGCGCGACGGCGGCTGATCATCTTGGCGATGAACCAACGAAACGGATTGGGCAGGGAAATGATCGCGGGGTCGATGAACAAATTGAACAGGAACGGCTCGACCGCGTCCGGCCCGTTCGGCCCGCCCAGGTTGAACAACACAACCGCGCGTTTTCCCGCCATGACCCCTATCCCTCAGCCTTGCCGCGCAGCACGTCCAGCACCCGGCCGACATGTTCCGGCGGCGTCGGGGGCAAAATACCATGCCCCAGATTGAACACGAAGGGATGACCCTGCATGTCGCCGACGATGCGTTCGACCGCCCGGTCCATCTCCTCCCCGCCGGTGACCAGCAGCTGGTTGTCCAGATTTCCCTGAAGAACGAAATTCCCGGCAACGTTCTTGCGCGCCCAGGAAAGCGGGATCTGGCTGTCCACGGACATCCCGTCAACCCCCGTTTCGGCGGCATAGGTCGCCACCATGGGCCCCGCCCCCCGGGGAAAGCCGATGATCGGCACCGTCGGGTGGGCTTCCTTGATGCGCGCAACGATGCGCGCTGTCGGTTCGATGATCCAACGTTTGAACAAGGTTTCGTCGGCAATGCCGGACCAGCTGTCGAACAACTGCAAGACCTCGGCCCCGGCCTCGATCTGGCGGCACAAATAGGCGACCAGAGCCTCCTCCAGAACCGTCATCAAGGCTTGAAAATCGTCCGGCTGCCCATAGGCCATGCGCTTCAGCTTGCCGCCGTCGACACCGCCCCGCCCCTCGATCATGTAGAACGCCAGGGTCCAGGGGGCGCCGGCAAAGCCGATCAACGCCGTCTCGTCCGGCAGTTCTCGGCGCAATCGGGTCAGGGTTTCGAACACTGGCGCCAGGTGGTCAAGCACACCACCCGTCTTCAGGGCCGAAATTCCCGCCCGGTCAGTGATGGGATCCAGCAACGGGCCGACCCCTTCCTCGAACCGCACGTTCTGACCCAAGGCATCCGGGATCACCAGGATGTCGGAAAACATGATCGCCGCGTCGAAGCCATAACGCCGGATCGGCTGCAATGTCGCTTCCACGGTCAGATCCGGTGAATAACAGAAGCTCAGGAAGTTCGGCGCGGTTTTGCGCAGGTCTCGATATTCCGAGAGATAGCGCCCGGCCTGGCGCATGAACCAGACCGGCGGCCGGGCCGGGATGATACCGTGAAAGGGTTCAAGAAAAGCACGCAAGGGATCGGGTCTCCGACAGTTCGTTCATGGGCCCTCAAGACCCGTCCGGCACCATAGACGGGTGCCCCCCCTATTCAAATAAACAAGTATTTATAAAGATTATTGATGTTGTAGTAGGGGGGTGGAATGACGGGGATCAAATCCGTCAACAGGTTATCCCGATTCCATAACGCAGAGATCGTTTCACCCCCGCAAAGCTGTGTACAGTCATCGGCGAGGTTTTAGCAGTCGATTGAATCACGGACATTTTCTGGTCCTGCGAGAAACGGGAAAAGCCGGGATGAAATCGGATCGATATCTAAGTTGTTACCGCTCCCTCGATGGCTGAATTGTGTTTTACAGCCGCATTTTGCCTGTGTATCCATAAACGGTCAGCGCGTGGGAAACGGGGCTTTGTGAAAACGTCCCAGTTGTCCACAGTCCATCCCGATTTCATACCGCCCTTGTGCCGGAGTTTTCCCGCCCGTGAAGGAATTCCATCTGCATCTTGTTTCGGACAGCACGGGGGAAACCGTGTCCATGGTTGCGCGCGCCTGCCTGGCGCAGTTCGACAGCGTCCAGGCGCAGGAGCATATGTGGAGCATGGTTCGTTCGCCGGAACAAATCGACCAGCTTCTCGGCGTTGTCCACGATCAGCCCGGGATGGTGCTTTATACCCTGGTTCACGAAGACTTGCGCAGGCATCTGGAAGACGGCTGCCGCCGCCTGATGGTGCCGCATATTCATGTCCTCGACCCCGTGCTGAACGCCATGGGCAATTATTTCAACGCCAAGGTGCGGGGCCGGGCCGGTCGCCAGCACGTCATGGACGCGGAATATTTCGACCGTATCGAGGCCATGCATTTCGCCCTCAGCCACGATGACGGACAATCGACCTGGGATCTGGATGATGCCGACGTCGTCCTTGTCGGTGTATCACGGACATCGAAAACGCCGACCAGCGTGTATCTCGCCAACCGAGGGCTTAAGACCGCTAACGTGCCTTTCGTGCCGGGTGTGCCGCTGCCGGAGGATCTATTCAAGCTGACCCATCCGCTGGTCGTCGGCTTGACCAAGGACCCGCGCCGGCTGGTGGAAATCCGCCGCCAGCGTCTGCGCCTGCTGGATCAGGATGAAAACACCGATTATGTCGACCTGGACATGGTGTCGAAGGAAATTACCGAGGCCCGGCGCGTGTTCTCCAAATACGACTGGCCGGTCATCAACGTGACCCGCAAATCCATCGAGGAAACGGCAGCCAACGTGATCCAGCTGTTGAGCCGCCGCCGCGGGGAAGCCCCCGGTCCCCTGACGTGACGATGGGATCCGGGACCCATCTGGTCCTGGCTTCGGGCAGCCGCGTGCGCGCCGACATGCTGCGTGCGGCCGGTCTCGACATTGCCGTCGATCCGGCCAACGTGGACGAACCTAAAATCGAGGCGGACTGCCGCGCGGCCGGGATGAACACCCCCGATGTCGCCCTAGCCCTGGCCGCCGCCAAGGCGTCCTTGGTTGCCGGTCGTCATCCGGGCGTCCTGGTGATCGGTGCCGATCAGATGCTGGATATGGGCGGCGATAGCCTGCGTAAGCCTGAAAATTTGGAAGGTGCGGCCAGGACTCTCGAACGCCTCGCGGGCCGTGACCACACACTTGTTTCCGCCGTCGTCCTGGCGCGCGGGGAACAAATCTTGTGGCGCCACCATGCGGTGGCGCACCTTACCATGCGGCCGCTCGACCGCACCGACATCGCGGACTATCTGGACCGTGCCGGCGCGGCGGTCCTGACCTCGGTCGGGGCTTATCAACTGGAAGGTCTGGGTGCGCAGTTGTTCGAACGCATCGAAGGCGACTATTTTACCATCCTGGGCCTGCCATTGCTGGCCTTGCTCGGCGAACTGCGCCGGCGGGGCGTAGCGGCGGCGGGGCTTCTCGGCTGACGACGGAACGGACCGAAGACGATGACCATGACCGGGCGGGCGAAACTGGCAGGCGTGATGGGATGGCCCGTAAGCCATTCCCTGTCGCCGGTGCTGCACGGCCATTGGCTGGACAGCCTGGGCATCGACGGTGCTTATGTGCCGCTGCCGGTCGCACCTGAAAACTTCGCCGAGGCGTTGAAGGCCCTGGCCAAGATGGGTTTTCGTGGTGTCAACGTAACCGTGCCCCATAAAGAAGCCGCGTTGGCGGCGGTCGATGACGTGGATGCCTTGGCGCGGCGCATCGGTGCCGTGAACACGGTGATCGTCGGGGACGACGGCAAATTGACCGGCACCAATACGGACGGTTTCGGATTTCTGGAAAATTTAAAAGAAGGCGCCGCCGGCTGGAACGCCGCCGCCGGTCCCGCCGTGGTGCTGGGCGCCGGGGGTGCGGCGCGGGCCGTGATCGTCGCGCTGATCGACGCCGGTGCGCCGGAAATCAAATTGGTCAACCGCACCCGCGCGCGGGCGACCCGCCTTGCCGAAGATCTGGGCGGGTGCGTCATCGTGCATGACTGGGATGATCGGGCGGCAATCCTCGCGGGCGCCAATCTGCTGGTCAACACGACGACTCTCGGCATGACCGGGAAAGACCCGCTCGAGATTACCCTCGACGCCTTGCCGACGGCAGCACTGGTCAACGACATCGTCTACGCGCCTTTGGAAACGGGGCTGCTGGCCGCCGCCCGGGCGCGCGGTAATCCGGCGGTCGATGGCCTTGGCATGTTGCTGCATCAGGCGCGGCCGGGGTTCGAGGCCTGGTTCGGCACCGCCCCTCAAGTCACACCGGATCTGCGTGCGCATATCCTTGCCCATCTGGGCCAGGGCTGAGCAGGCCGGGCAGCTATGTTCATCCTCGGACTGACCGGCTCCATCGGCATGGGCAAGTCCACGGCGGCGGCGCAGTTACGCCGCCTGGGCTTGCCGGTTCACGATGCGGATGCCGCCGTCCACGCCCTGTTGGGCCCGGGCGGGGCCGCGGTCGCGGCGGTCGACGCGGCCTTTCCCGGCGTGGTCAAGAACGGTGCCGTCGACCGGCAGGCCCTGGGGGCACGGGTGTTCGACGACGACGCGGCGCTCAAACGTCTGGAGGGTATTCTCCACCCTTTGGTCCGGCGCTCGGAAAAACAATTTCTTGCCGCCTGTGCCCGGCGTGGGGTTCCGCTCGTCGTGCTCGACATTCCCTTGTTGTTTGAAACCGGCGGCGACGCGCGCTGCGACGCGGTCCTGGTGGTGCATTGCCGCCCGGCTCTGCAGCGCCGCCGCGTGCTGGCCCGCCCCGGCATGACCGAGGAAAAATTCCAGGCCATCCTGGCCCGCCAGGTGCCCGTGCGGGAAAAAATCTGGCTCGCCGATTTCACCGTCAATACGGGCATCGGCCGACATGCGGCCTTGATGGATCTCCGGCGGGCCGTCAAACTGCTGCGGACATGCAAGGGACGGGTCTGGGCGCCTTCTTCCTTTTGGTAAATGGCCGGGTATTGGTAGGAACGATCAACCATGCGGGAAGTGGTACTGGATACGGAAACGACGGGGCTTGATCCCTTGAACGGGCACCGCATCGTCGAAATCGGCTGCGTCGAACTGGTCAATCATGTCGCCACCGGCAACACCTATCATCAATACGTTAATCCCGACCGCGACATGCCGATCGAGGCCTTCAACGTGCATGGCCTGTCGGTCGAATTTCTGTCGGGACACCCCTTGTTCGCGGAAATCGCGGACGCCTTCCTGGACTTCGTCGGCGACGCGCCGCTGGTGATTCACAACGCGTCCTTCGACATGGGCTTCATCAATGCGGAACTGGCGCGGCTGAAACGGCCGTCGATTCCGCTGGCCCAGGCCGTCGATACGGTCGCCATGGCGCGCAAGAAATTCCCCGGGGCGGGGGCCAGCCTCGATGCCCTGTGCCGGCGGTTCCAGATCGACAACACGCACCGCGATTTGCACGGCGCCTTGTTGGACGCCCGCCTGCTGGCCGAGGTTTATCTGGAATTGATCGGCGGCCGTCAGCCGGATTTGGAACTTGCCGCCGAAGCCGGGGCCCAGGGCGTCACCGTGGAGCGGGTCGCCCGGCCGCCACGCGCGCATGCGCCGCTTCCGGAAGAAGAAGCGGCGCATCGAGCCTTTCTGGAAAAATTGAAAGACCCCGTTTGGGTTACGTGATCGCAGCCCGCCCGCGGAGGATTAAGACTTAGGCGTCGCTTTTAACCTGGGTCTGCAGCTTGTCGACGTTCTGCTGATAAAGCGCAGCAAAATCGATCGGGCTGAGCACCAACGGCTGGAATCCGCCGTCGCGGCTGATGTCTGCCATGATGGCGCGGGCGAAGGGGAACATCAGGCGCGGGCATTCCACGAACAGGACCGACGCCCGATGCTGTTCCGGTACACGCAAGGTGAACAGACCGGCGTACTTCAGCTCCAGAATATAAGTGACCTTATCAGCGATCCTGCTTTCCGCCTTGATGTCGAGAATGACCTCGAACACGTCTTCGGCAAGACCCTCGACCTGGACGTCCAGGTTCAGATTCAACTCGGGCTGACCCTTGGGGGCGTCGAGGAAAATCTGCGGCGCGCCGGGAATTTCGAAGGACAGGTCCTTGATGTACTGGCCGTGGATCATCAGGGGCACCTGATCGCCCTCTTTGACCCCGTTTGCTGCGGCTGCGTCTGTCTCGGGCGTCGTGTCGTCGCTCATGATCGTCTCCGTATTTAAGGCGGATAGCTGGCTACCATGGATCAGGTTCGGGAACAACCGCCAAGGCAGTCCAGCGGGGGTTCCGGTTAGCGGTTTTCGGGTGGTTTGCCGGGGGCCTTTGGGGGGCCGTGATCGTCGAGTGCCGATGTCTCCGGCGCGACTTCTTCAAAGTCGCCGTCGATGACTGGCCCACCGCCGCCCCGGCGGCGGGGGTCCGGCCCGTGACCCGGCCCCATGGTCGCGGTGTGCACATGAACGCGGCCGTGGCTCAGCACATAGCGTCCGATCGCCTGCGCGGCGGCGGCGCGGAAGGGCGGCACGAATAAAAGAAAGCCGAAGGCATCTGTCATGAAGCCGGGCGTCAGCAGCAGCGCCCCCGCCATCAACAGGCAAAGTCCGTCGAACATTTCGGCCACGGGCAGGCGGTCCTGGGCCAGGCTGTCCTGCACCCGGCGCAGCGTGTCGAGCCCCTGATGGCGCAGCAGCGCCGTACCCAACACGGCGGTCAGGATCACCACGGCCAGGGTCGGCCACAGGCCGATCATGCCGCCGACCTGCACGAACAGGCCGATCTCGATGACAGGGACAGCGATGAACAGGATCAGGATGAATAGGGCCACGGGTTGTAGTTATCCTGTATTACGACTATCTCAAGGGTCAGGCCAAAGGCTTGGCGGATAATCTTTCGGCGGCTTGAGTTTAGCAGCCCGGGCCGATGGGGTCGCTACTGTTACGGTGCCCGCCCGCCCGCAGCTTTGCTGGACCTGGGCACGGGGGTCCGCTAACCTTGGCGCACAAGGACGCGTTCGAACTTAAACCACGGGTGCCGGCGGCGGGTCCAGCCGCCTTGGCGCCAAAGCCCCCATCGTCGGGGGCGAAAACAAAAAGGTCCGAATTCACAAATGGGCGGCGGATTCCAGTTTATCGACATCATTCTCATCGCCATGGTCGCGGCGTTCTTCGTGCTGCGCCTGCGCAGCGTACTCGGCCGTCGTGACGGCAACGACGGCAGCGGCCATCGCGACCCGTTCAAACCGGTCCCGCCCGAAGAAGCGCCCGACGGCAAGGTCATCGCCCTGCCCGAGCGCAAGGTCGATGATTCGCCGCAATCGAAATCCGATCCTGGCGACTTCGCCGCAGAAGGCACGATCGATAACGGCCTGGTGCAAATCAGGGTCGCCGATCCCGATTTCGCGCCCGATGAATTCCTGACCGGTGCGCGCGTCGCCTTCGAGATGATTCTGGATGCCTTCGCCGCCGGAGACGTGAAAACCCTGAAGACCTTGTTGGACCCGGGCGTGTTCGCCGATTTCGAGGCGGCGATCCGCGACCGCGAGGAACACGGTCATACGGTTGAGGATACGCTGGTCGGCTTCAAGTCGGTGGATATCGTCGAGGCCTATATGGAAGGCCGCATCGCCAACATCACCATCAAGTTCGTGACCGAACAGGTCAACGTGACCCGCGACGCCGAAGGCCAGGTCGCCGAAGGCAACCCGAATGAGGTCATCACGGTCACCGATTTCTGGACCTTCGCCCGCGACACCAAGGCCCGCGACCCCAACTGGGCCCTGGTCGCAACCCATAGTGCCGACTAGGCAGGCGATGGGGGGCTCACCCGTCCGCCGCCGCTGGCAGCCCGGGGCGCTTGCCCTGGCTATTTTCGTTTCCGCGCTTGTTTCAGGCTGCGGTGCGATCCAGAAGATCGTGCCCGCCGGTGACTATCAGGCTCCGGAAGAGGTGCCGCCCCAACTGATCCTGGAGCCCGCCGAATTCAAGACCCTGCCCGGCTGGCGCGCGGACGTGCTGTCCGACGCTTTGGCTGCGTTTCTTGCTTCTTGTCCGGTGATCGCAAAACGCCCGGCGGATCAGCCGCTCGGCTATCTGCCCGAACACGGCACCATGGGCGATCTTGCGAAAATCTGCGCCGAAGCCCGAACCCTCAACACCAAAAGCACGGCCCAGCTGCAGTTCTTCATCGAACGCAGCTTCCGTCCCTTCCATGTCCGTGACGGCCAGAAACGAAACGGCAAGTTCACCGGCTATTACGAACCCCTGCTGCGCGGCAGCTTTCAGCCCAACGCCCGTTACCGTTATCCGGTCTATGCCCGGCCACGCGATATCGTGGTGGTCGAACTCGGCATGTTCGACCCGGACCGCAAGGGCGAACAGCTGGCTGGCCGGCTGGTCGATGACCGCCTGCTGCCCTATTTCGACCGCCGTGAAATTCTCGCAGGCGCCCTGCAGGGCCGGCAGCTCGAACTGCTCTGGGTCGACAGCGCCATCGATCTGTTCTTCCTGCATGTTCAGGGCTCGGGCCGCATTCTGCTGCCCGACGGCAGTCATGTGCGCCTGGCCTTTTCCGGGCGCAACGGCCATCGCTATTCCTCCATCGGCCGCGAACTGGTGGCCCAGGGCGTGATGAAGGTCGAAGACGTGACCATGCCCAGCCTGCGCGCCTGGATGACGGCCAATCCGCTGGCCGCCGAACAGCTGATGGTGAAAAACCGATCCTTCATCTTTTTCCGCGTGGAAAAGGACGAGGTCGTGAAGGGCGCCATGGGCGTGCCGCTGACGGCCGGCCGCTCCCTCGCCGTCGATCCCAAATATGTGCCGTTGGGCCTGCCGCTCTGGCTGGTGACCACGGACCCGCTTGATCCAAAGAACGAAAAACCGCTGACCCGCATGGTGGTCGCCCAGGATACGGGCTCGGCCATCAAGGGCGTCGTGCGCGGCGACCTGTTCTGGGGCTTCGGCGCCGAGGCCGAGGCCCGGGCCGGGCTGATGAACGAAGGCGGCGTGTACTACCTGCTGCTGCCGCGCAAGTAGGCGGGCGGCGCCACCCGGGGCACCTGCCGTTCGGTCTTGTCAATCGGCGGCCAAGCCCGCATTCTGCCTCCCACCATGACCGAATATGCACCCGCCCTGAAAAACCCGCCGACCTCGCCCGAGGTCGGCCTGTTCGCGACCTGCCTCGTCGACCTGATGCGGCCCAGCGTCGGCTTCGCCACGGTGAAGCTGCTGGAGGACGCGGGCTGCCGTGTTTCCGTGCCCGAGGCCCAGACCTGCTGCGGCCAGCCGGCCTATAATTCCGGCGACAGCGCGGATGCGCGGGACATCGCGAAAAACGTGATCGCCGTGTTCGAGGGCTTCGATTACGTGGTCGCTCCCTCCGGGTCCTGCGCCGGGATGATTTCCCACCACTATCCGCACCTGTTGAAGGACGATGCGGCCTGGAAGGCGCGGGCCGAGGCGTTGGCCGCCAAGACGTTCGAACTGGTCGCCTTCCTCGCCGACGTCATGCAGGCGGACATCTCGCCGCCCGATCTGGGCGTCACGGCGACCTATCACGATTCATGTTCGGGCCTGCGTGAACTCGGCATCAAGGCGCAGCCCAGGGCATTGCTCGGCAAGGTCGGCGGCCTGACCCTGGTCGAAGGCGACATTCCGGAAACCTGCTGCGGCTTCGGCGGATTGTTCTGCGTCAAGTATCCGGACATTTCGGAAAAGATGGTCGATGCCAAGGCCGATGACATTTTGGCCACGGGCGCGGACCTGCTGCTGGCCGGCGACCTGGGCTGTCTGATGAATATGGCCGGGCGGCTGAAAGGCCGGGGGGCGTCCGTTCAGGCCCGCCACGTCGCCGAGGTTCTGGCCGGAATGACCGACCAGCCCGCCATCGGCGAAGCGGACGAGGACACGGCCTGATGGAAACCCAGACCCGCCGGTTCAAGCAGAACGCCCGCGAGGCCATGGCCGACGGCCAGCTGGCCCAGGCCCTGACCCGCCTGGGCGAAGGCTTTCCCCTCCGCCGGGCCGAAGCCATCGACCGCCTGCCGGAATTCGATCAACTGCGCGACGCCGCCAAGGCGATCAAGGATCACACCCTGGCGCATCTGGATCTGTACCTGGAACAGTACGAATCCAAGGTCAAGGAAGCGGGCGGGCATGTCCATTGGTGCCGCACGGGCCAGGACGCGCGGGAAAAAATCCTGGAAATCTGCCGCAGCGTCAACGCCAAGACGGTGACCAAATCGAAATCCATGATCGGCGAGGAAATCGCCATCAACGATTTCCTGGAAGAAAACGGCGTCGCCCCCATCGAAACGGACCTGGGCGAATACATCATCCAGCTGCGCAAGGAGCCGCCGTCGCACATCATCGCGCCGGCCGTGCATCTGAACAAAGGCCAGGTCGAGGACACGTTCCGCAAGGCCCACACCAACCTGGACCCGGCGCGCAATCTGGACGATCCCAAATCCCTGCTGGAAGAAGCGCGGGTTGAGCTGCGCGACAAGTTCCTCAACGCCGACGTCGGCCTGACCGGGGCCAACTTCCTGATCGCCGAAACGGGGACCAATGTGCTGGTCACCAACGAAGGCAACGCGGACCTGACCTATTCCCTGCCCCGCGTGCATATCGTCATCGCCAGTTTGGAAAAGGTCATCCCCACGCTGGAAGACACGGCGACGGTGCTGCGAGTGCTGGCGCGCTCCGGCACGGGGCAGGACATCACCGTCTACACCACCTTCTGCACCGGCCCGAAACGGCCCGACGATCTGGACGGGCCCGACGAATACCATGTCATCCTACTGGACAACGGGCGGACGGAACTGGTCGGCACGGAATTTCAGGAAATGCTGCGCTGCATCCGCTGCGGATCCTGCCTCAACCACTGCCCCGTCTATCACGCCATCGGTGGCCATGCGTACGGCTGGGTCTATTCCGGGCCCATGGGGGCGGTGCTGATCCCGGGCCTGATCGGCATTCACGAAGCGGGCGATCTGCCCAATGCGTCGACCCTCTGCGGCAAGTGCGAAACCGTCTGTCCCATGCGCATCCCCCTGCCCAAGATGCTGCGCGCCTGGCGCGAACGGCAGTATCAGCGCAAGGGCAATTCGGCGGCCGCGCGCTGGGCGCTCGGGCTCTGGGCGGCGCTTGCCAAGCGGCCCAAGCTTTACCGCGCCGTGACCGGGCCGCTGATGACGGCGCTGGCGATTTTGGGCCGCAAACGCGGGCGGTTCAAATGGCTGCCGCTGGCCGGCGGCTGGACCGGTCCCCGCGACCTGCCCGCCCCGCAAGGCGACAGCTTCATCGCGCAATATCACAAGGGCCCGGTCGGCGCCGTGGTGCGGAGCAAGGGACAATGAGCGGGCGCGAACAAATCCTGGGCGACCTGCGCGCCGCCCTGACCCAATCCAATGACGGGGCGCGCCGCGCCGCCGTGGCCCAGCGCCTGATGGCCAAGGCGCGCCATGTCATCCCGGTGCGGGGCAAGGACACCGGGGCCGACGCCACCGACCGCTTCCAGGCCGAGGCCGAACGGGTTCAGGCCACGGTCGCCCGCGTCAATTCCCTGGACGACCTGCCGGGGGCGATCGCCGATTACCTGGCGGCGCAGAACCTGCCCGCCGCCGTGCGCATGACGCCCGACCCGCGCCTTCAGGCCGCCCCCTGGGACAAGACCGCGATCACCATTTCCGAAGGCCCGGCCCAGGGCGAGGACACGGCGGGCGTCAGCCACGCCTTCGGCGCCGTCGCGGAAACGGGATCGCTGGTGTTCCTGTCCGGCCCGAAAAGCCCGACCACGGTCAACTTCCTGCCGCCGGTGCATATCGCGGTGTTGCGCGCGTCCGATATCTCCGGCTGTTTCGAAGACATCTGGACGCGGCTTCGCGCCGACCGCCAGAATGCCGAGGGCGCCGGCCGCTTCATGCCGCGCACGGTCAACTGGATCACCGGCCCGTCGCGCACGGCGGATATCGAACTGGTCCTGTTCCTGGGCATCCATGGGCCGAAGCACCTGCACATCGTAATCGTGGACGATGGGGACGATGGCGGACAAACGGGTTAAGGGACCGGGCGCCGCGCCGGAAGACGACGCCCTCTGGGCAATGGTCACCCGCGACGTCAAACCCCTTCCCGTCCGCGAAGCCCGCATCGACCATCCGGTCCCCGACCCGGCCGCCCTGCCGCCGAAGGCCAAGCCCGCGCCGCGTTCTTACAAAACAACCCCCCTGCCCGCCGCCGCCACGACCCCATCATCGCCCGCCCGCGAACTCAGCCACGGGGCGGCCCCCGGGCTCGACCGCCGCACCCAGACCAACATGCGGCGCGGCAAGATGGCGGTCGAAGGCCGCCTCGACCTGCACGGCATGACGCAATCGGTCGCCCATAATGAGCTGATCGGCTTCATCACCCGCGCCTATGGTCAAGGCAAGCGCTGCGTGCTGGTCATCACCGGCAAGGGCACGCGCGACACGGGCGAAATCGGCGTCCTGCGCCAGGCCGTGCCCGGCTGGCTCAACGCGCCGCCCTTGAAGGGCCTGATCCACGCCTTCGATCACGCCGCCCGCCCGCACGGGGGCCAGGGCGCGCTCTACATTCTGCTCAAACGCAACAAGGGGGCCCAATGACATGAAGATTTCATCATGACACCCTTCGGCCAGAAGGTGCGCCGCCTGCGCAAGGTGCACAAAATCACGCTCAAGCAGTTCGCCCAGGAAATGGGCGTGTCCTCGGCCTATTTCTCGGCGCTCGAACATGGCTATCGGGGCCGTCCCGGCCCGGGCCTGGTGCAGCAGATCGCGGGTTACTTTAATTTAGGGATGGAGGAAACGGACGAGCTCAAACGCATGGCCGCCTTGTCCCATCCCCGCATCACCGTCGACACGGCGGGCCTCAACCCCAAGGCTACGGAACTGGCCAACCTGCTGGCCGAACTGATCCACGAACTGGACGAAGACACCATCGACTGGATCATCGCCGAAATCCGCGGCCGCCGCGCGGCAAGGACACGCGGCGGGCCGACGCACTAAATCACGATTTTAGGCGGGCGAGTATTAAGCCATTGAAATTAGATTCTTTTAACGCGTTGAATCATAATGGATAATTTGGTATCATATTAATGAAATCTGAAATTAGGCATAACCTAAGAGTAGGATTTCCCCGGCGGGCAACTTCGGTTGCCCGCCCTAATTTTTAAATCTCCACAATTCCTAGCGGATTAAATCGACTAGCACGGGTATTCAAAACCGGTGTTAGTCGGTCAAAATATCGCGTAGCTCTTTTTTTGCGGATATAAGCATTTGGTGAATAGCGCTGATAAAGGAAGTAGGCCGCGACGTCACACATCTGGATTGGGTAGGTTTCAGCCGAGTCTTTCATATGCGGATCTTCAATAATCCGCTGGATCGGAATGTTTCTAGACCCGCCACCGTATCGCTGATCGTTGGGAATATAGTTATAGACTGCCATCCGTCGAACTAAACGGAGCAGTTTTGTGCCTGCTGTGGCGTCAGTCAGGAGGATTCCATGGTCGCGACTATGCTTCCCGGGGAAATTTCCGTGGAGAAGCGTATTTTCGAACCTCTGAAATAACGTACCCCAGGCAGAATGGAAGACATCATAGTCTTGTGGCTTCCCTGCTTTTGTAACCACAACATTGGTAATTGAAATGAAATCGATTTTCGCCATTTCATCTAAGCAGTTGCGTAGAATTGCGAGGCGATCGTGTTTTTCGATGTTGAATGGTCGGCTGTTAATGAATTCAGATGAATGAATTTCACCGCGGACAGGAAGGCCGTAGACGCTTCTCAGCGTCTTTCGTAATGCGATTAGGGCACCAATAAAATCACGCCACCGGGATTCGTGTACGACAATTCCAGACAATACAAAATGGGTGGTTTGGGTGTTCCCTAATCCCGTGTCACCGCTTTCATCTACGTACATAATATACATGCACGTAATAATTGCTCAAAAGTGACTATTTGGCAACGAACACGACATTAAAAATGTCTTGCGATAATTAGAGAATGAACTTCGACAGATCAGCGTTCTTGGCCAGCGGCGCGACCTGCTCGTCCACGTATTTGGCGTCGATGGTCACCGTTTCGCCGGAGCGGTCGGAGGCAGTGTAGCTGATCTCCTCGACCAGCTTTTCCAGGACCGTATGCAGGCGGCGAGCGCCGATGTTCTCGACGCCCTCGTTGATGTCGACGGCGAGGCCGGCGATGGCGTCGACGGCGTCGTCGGTGAAGATCAGCTCCAGCTCTTCCGTCTTCATCAAGGCGACGTACTGTTTCAGCAGCGACGCCTCGGTCTCCGTCAGGATGCGTTTGAAATCGTCCTTGGTGAGCGCCCGCAGGTTGACCCGGATGGGCAGGCGGCCCTGAAGTTCGGGCAGCATGTCCGACGGTTTGGAAACATGGAACGCGCCCGAGGCGATGAACAGGATATGGTCCGTGTTCACGGGCCCATGCTTGGTCGCGACGGTGGTGCCTTCGATCAGCGGCAAGAGGTCGCGCTGCACGCCTTCGCGGCTGACGTCGCCGCCCTTCACGTCGGTGCGCTGGGAAATCTTGTCGATCTCATCCAGGAACACGATGCCGTTGTTTTCCACCGCGTGGATGGCGTCCTTGGTCACCCGGTCGTCGTCGAGCAGCTTGTCGCCTTCCTCGGCGAGCAGCACGCCGTAGCTTTCTTCCACCGTCAGGCGCTTGGGTTTCTGCTGCTGGCCGAAGGCCTTGCCCAGCATGTCGTTCAGGTTGAGCATGCCCATCTGCGCGCCCGGCATGCCGGGGATGTCGAAGGTCGGCATGCCCAGGTTGGGCGCGTCGGTGACGGTGATCTCGACCTCGCGGTCGTTGAGCTCGTTGTTGCGCAGCTTGCGCCGGAAGGTTTCGCGGGTTTCCTTGGAGGCGTTGTCGCCGACCAGGGCGTCGAGCACCCGTTCCTCGGCCCGGGCCTCGGCCTTGGCCTGAACCTGCTTGCGCAGGCGTTCGCGGGTCATGTGAATGGCGGTCTCGACCAGGTCGCGGACGATCTGCTCGACATCCCGGCCGACATAGCCGACTTCCGTGAACTTGGTCGCCTCGACCTTGATGAAGGGGGCCTGGGCCAGCTTGGCCAGCCTGCGCGCGATCTCGGTCTTGCCGACGCCGGTCGGCCCGATCATCAGGATGTTCTTGGGCAGGACCTCTTCCTTCAGGTCGTCGTCCAGCTGCTGCCGCCGCCAGCGGTTGCGGAGTGCGATGGCGACCGCGCGCTTGGCGTCCTTCTGGCCGATGATGTGGCGGTCCAGCTCGGAGACGATCTCGCGGGGCGTGAAGCTCGACGTGCCGGCGGCGAGCGTGTCGTCCAGGCTGCGCGGGGCGGAGGTCGTGTCGGCGGTCTCGGTCATAAGGCCTCGATGGTCAGGTTGGAGTTGGTGTAAACGCAGATCCCGGCGGCCACACCCATGGCCTTTTCGGCGATCTGGCGGGCGTCCAGGCCGTCCTGGTCGATCAGGGCGCGGGCGGCGGCCAGCGCGTAATTGCCGCCGGAGCCGATGCCGATCAGCCCGTCCTCGGGCTCCAGCACGTCGCCGGTGCCGGTCAGGACCAGGGAAACCTCCTTGTCCGCCACGGCCATCATGGCTTCCAGCCGGCGCAGGTATCGGTCCGTGCGCCAGTCCTTGGCCAGCTCGACACAGGCGCGGGTCAGCTGCGTGGGATATTGTTCCAGCTTGGCTTCCAGGCGCTCAAACAAGGTGAAGGCATCGGCCGTGGCGCCTGCGAAACCGCCGATCACGTTGCCGTCGCCCAGGCGGCGGACCTTCCGCGCATTGGCCTTGATCACCGTGTCGCCAAGCGACACTTGGCCGTCGCCGGCAAGCACCACGTCCGATCCCTTGCGCACGCAAAGGATGGTGGTGCCGTGCCAAAGGGGGGTGTCGCTTGCCATATGATCGGTTCCTTGGAATGTGGCCTTGGAATGTGGGTCTGCCGGGAAAAGAGAAGCCGGGATGATAGGGAACCATGTGGTCGGGTCAACGGTCCATATCAAGGCGGGGCCATGCGACCAGACGGCGACCAGACGGCGGCCGGGTGGCGGGCGGCGGCCGGGCGTACTATTTTTTTGGTAAAAGAGGGGCCGCCTGATAAAAGACCGCATCCACAGTTTCGGAAGGAAATCGGCCATGCGCACGGCCAGCGTCGAACGCAACACCAAGGAAACGCAGATCAAGGTCAGCGTCAACCTGGACGGCACGGGGGAATATTCCGTGTCCACCGGGGTCGGCTTTCTCGACCACATGCTGGAACAGCTGTCGCGCCATTCGCTCATGGACCTGACGGTCGAGGCCCAGGGCGATACCCATATCGATTTCCACCACACCACCGAGGACACGGGCATCGCCATCGGCGAAGCGGTGAACAAGGCGCTGGGCGACCGCCGTGGCATCACGCGCTACGGCTCGGCCCTGGTGCCTATGGACGAAACCCTGTCGCGCATCGCCATCGACCTCAGCAACCGGCCCTATCTGATCTGGCGGGTGAATTTCTCCAAGCCCAAGCTGGGTGACATGGACACGGAACTGTTCAAGGAATGGTTCCAGGCCTTTGCCCAGGCCGCGGGGGCGACCCTGCACGTGGAAAACCTCTATGGTGAGAACAACCACCATATCGTCGAGTCCTGCTACAAGGGCCTGGCGCGGAGCCTGCGCGACGCCGCCACCATCGACCCGCGCAAGGCCGACGCCGTGCCCTCGACCAAGGGAACCCTGGGCGGCTCGCTCTAGGCCGTCCCGCCTCCGCCCACCCCGGGCGACCGACTTCTAACGAGCATCTGGACCCATGCGCGTCTTCACCGTTCACCTTCGCCGCCACGGCCTGGACCCGGACAAGGATGTCCGTCTGGTCAAGGAGGGCTTTAACTGGCCGGCCTTTCTGTTCTCGTTCCTCTGGGCGCTGTGGCACCGCATGTGGTGGACGGCCTTGGGCCTGTTCGTGATCATCACGGGCGCGGGGTTCGCGGTCGAGGTTCTGCTACCCGATCCCATCGCCGGAACGGTGGTGATGCTGGCCCTTTACGCGGCCGTCGGCTTCGTCGCCAACGACCTCAGGCGCCGCCATCTGGCGGCCCAGGGTTTCGCCGAAACCGGCCCGGTCTGCGGCCAGGACCGGGACGATGCCCTCTACCGTTTCCTCGATGCCGACCCGGCGCTGGCCCGCGACCTCGCGGCCGCCCGGGTTTGAGGGGCCTTCCATGACCGTCGCCCTTATCGATTACGGTTCCGGCAACCTGCGCTCCGCCGCCAAGGCGGTCGAGCGGGTGATGCGCGACCTGGGCCGGTCCGACACGGTCACCGTGACCGCCGACCCGGACGCGGTCGCCAAGGCGGATCGCGTGGTCCTGCCGGGTGTGGGCGCCTTCGCCGACTGCCGGGCCGGGATCGCCGCCATTGACGGCATGATGGAGGCCCTGAACGAGGCCGTGATCACCCGCGCCCAGCCCTTCCTGGGCATCTGCGTCGGCATGCAGTTGATGGCGACCACGGGCTTCGAATTCGGCGAAACCCCCGGGTTCGGCTGGATTCCGGGGTCGGTCAAGGCGCTCGATCCCGCCGATACGGCGCTGAAGATTCCCCACATGGGCTGGAACGAGCTGTTTTGGGTCGGCTACCGGGAACATCCCGTGCTCAAGGATCTGGCCAACGGACAGCACGCCTATTTCGTCCATTCCTATCAGATGCTGCCGGAAATCTCGGAACATCTGTTGGCCGTGACCGATTACGGCGGCCCGGTGACCGCCGCCGTGGGCCGCGACAATCTGGTCGGCACGCAATTTCACCCTGAGAAAAGCCAGGCCGTTGGCCTTAAGCTTATCGAAAACTTCTTGAAATGGACGCCATGACAACCCCAAACCAACGGAGTTGGTTATGATTTTCTTTCCCGCCATCGACCTCAAGGACGGCAACTGCGTGCGCCTGTATCAGGGCGACATGGACCAGGCGACGGTGTTTTCCGACGACCCGGCGGCCCAGGCTCGGGCGTTCCAGGATGCCGGATGCGAATGGGTTCATTTGGTTGATTTAAATGGCGCGTTCGAAGGAAAGCCGGTGAACGCCGCCGCCGTCACCGGGATTCTGGCGGCCCTCGACATCCCCGTGCAGCTGGGCGGCGGCATCCGGACCATGGCGACGATCGACGATTGGCTGGCCCGCGGTGTGCGCCGGGTGATCCTGGGCACGGTCGCGTTGACCGACCCGGATCTGGTCAAGGCCGCCTGCAAGGCCCATCCGGGCCGGGTCGCCGTCGGCATCGATGCCCGCGACGGCCTGGTCGCCGTCGAAGGCTGGGCCGAGGTTTCGGAATTGACGGCGCTGGAGCTTGCCAAACGGTTCGAGGACGCGGGCGTCGCCGCCATCATCTTCACCGACATCGGCCGCGACGGCGTCATGCAGGGCCCGAACCTGCAGGCGACGCTTGATCTCGCCCGCGCCGTCTCCATCCCCGTGATCGCGTCCGGCGGCGTGTCGTCCATGGCCGACCTGGAAGATTTGAAGGCCCAGGGCGGCGGCCTGCTCGAAGGCGTGATTTCGGGCCGCGCCGTCTATGACGGCAAGATCGACCTGCCCGCCGCCGTCAAACTGCTGAAGGACGCGGCCTGATGCTGAAGGCGCGCGTCATTCCCTGTCTCGACGTCAACGAAGGGCGCGTGGTCAAGGGCGTCAACTTCGTCGACCTGATTGACGCCGGTGATCCGGTCGAACAGGCGCAAATCTATGACGCCGCCGGGGCGGACGAACTGTGTTTCCTCGACATCACCGCCAGCCATGAAAACCGCGACACCATCTTCGACGTGGTGGCGCGTACGGCCGAACATTGCTTCATGCCGCTGACCGTGGGCGGCGGCGTGCGCACCACGGACGATATCCGCAAGCTTCTGTTGGCCGGGGCCGACAAGGTCTCGATCAACACCGCCGCCGTGCACAACCCGGACTTCGTTCGCGAAGCCTCGGAAAAATTCGGCGCGCAATGCATCGTCGTCGCGGTCGACGCCAAGCGGGTCGACGCGAAAACGCGCGAACCCTCGCCCGACGGCACCCGGTTCGAAATCTTCACCCACGGCGGGCGCAAGGCCACGGGCATCGAATGCATTTCCTGGGCGGAAAAGATGGCCGATTTCGGGGCTGGGGAAATTCTCCTCACCTCCATGGACCGGGACGGCACCAAGAACGGATTTGATTTGGCCCTGACCCGCGCCGTCGCCGACGCCGTGCCCGTGCCGGTGATCGCCTCCGGCGGGGTCGGCACTCTGGACCATCTGGTCGACGGCATCACGGAAGGCCACGCCTCGGCCGTGCTTGCCGCCTCGATCTTTCATTTCGGCACCTATTCCATTCAACAGGCCAAGGCGCATATGCTGGCGGCCGGTGCGCCGGTGCGCATGGATGAAACCGCCGCCTGAGATTTTCACGTTAGGACCCCGGCCATGACCCATATCCTGGACGCGCTGTTCACGACCATCGAAAGCCGAAAAGCAGCTTTTGAAAATGGGGGTGCGGACCCGGCGTCGAGCTATACGGCCAAGCTGTTCGCCGGCGGCACGCCCCTGATCGCGCGCAAGATCGGCGAGGAAGCGGTCGAGACCGCCGTCGCCGCCCTGACCGAAGACAACGCCGCCGTGACAAAGGAAAGTGCTGACGTGCTCTATCATCTGCTCGCCTTGTGGGCGCAGCTGGGCCTCGACCCCGCCGACGTTTGGGCCGAGTTGGAGCGCCGAACGGGGCAGTCGGGCATCGCGGAAAAAGCAAGCCGCCCGAAGTAAGGGCAGGAGAATTCAGATGGCTTACGACGAGAACAACATCTTCGCGCGCATCATCCGGGGCGAAATTCCTTGTTCAACCGTATACGAGGATGATCATGTCCTGGCTTTCAAGGACATTCAGCCGCAGCGCCGGGTCCATGTCCTGATCATTCCCAAGGGTCACTACGTCGATATGAGCGATTTTTCAGAAAACGCCAGCGACGCGGAAATCCTCGCTTATACCCGGGCCATCAAGAAGGTCGCCGACACGCTGGGCGTGACCGAAGAGGGCTACCGGCTGATCGCCAACACAGGCACGAACGGTCATCAGGACGTGCCCCACCTGCATCTCCACATCGTCGGCGGCGAACCCGTCGGCCCGATGCTCAAGCGGCCCTGACCGCGCTCCGGCCGGATCTCATAACGGTCTGAATCACATACCGTTTTTCGGTTCTCTTAGCAGAATCCAGATGCCAAAATTTCGTATGAATTCATCGACCATGAATAACCGGGGGATTATGCATGGATACGGATTTCGAATTCGATATGAGGTTGGACGATAACGGCGTTCTGCTGTTCAGGTTCGGCGGCGTTTTCGACGTTGAACAATGGGTCGATCGGCAGCGCGCCGCCACGGCGCGGCTGTTTGCCAACGGCATCGACCCCAGGCTGCCGGCCGTCGTGGACCTGCGCGGCTTCATCCCGCCGCAGGGTGACTGGAACAAGATCGCAAAGCTTGTATTTGCCCGCTCGCAAACCATGGGCGAAACGCGGCAGCGCTGCGCCTTGATCACGGGCGGCAACGTCTGCATCGAACTCGCCTGCCGGTTTTACATCACGTCCAAGGCGATCATGTCCCGCACCAAATGCGAAACCCGGACCTTCTGTACCTTCGAAGAAGGTTATGCCTGGGCCGCCGAAAACCTCGTCACCCCCGTGCCGTCCCGCCTCCACTAACGGCGTCGCGCCCCGGCGCAAGGCGCCAGACACAGAAACCCGGTTGTCCTTCGTCGGCGCATTAGATTTTGATAATTTATTAGCTTGCGGCCGCGTTCTTTGCTGGCACAATCAAGTATTGATGGAGAATTGTTGCTGGGGGCTCGGGCCATGGCAGGTGATACGGATCAAGACTTTAAAGAGCTTGCTGAACTCGAAATTCCGGCCCGGCGGGCCGCCTTTAGCGATCGCACGGCTTATCTCATGGCCGTTTTGGCGGAAATCGCCTATACGCCTCTGGACGAAGAAACGCCCGATCAAATTTTGGCTCTCGCCGGGGAACTGGCGGGGATCACCGATGCTACGCAGATCGCGGACCGCTTGAAAGAGGTGCAGAAAGTGCTGGCGGGCCTCAATCCCCCACCAGCCTCAGAAGACGACAGCAACGCTGTCCTCAAGGCCATGCTAGGCGCGGGCGGGTTCAACCTAGTAGGTGTGCTGCACAACGTCGCGACAGATACCCAGGGCTACGTTGCCGTGAAGATGCCTGACCCAAACTCTGCAGGGGATTATACGGCGAATCAGGGGCTCCTCGTTCTTGCCTTCCGCGGCACAAAGCAACCGAAGGATTGGATGACCAATCTCGATGTCCGCCCGGAACCGGTTCGTTTACACGGCAAGGGGGCGATCCGAGGTAATCTGCACAAAGGCTTCCACGACGCATACAAATCCGTCGAGGTGCAGGTCGGCGTTCTGCTGGCCAAACATCCAGACGTACCGCTCTACATCACAGGTCATTCCTTGGGCGGTGCCTTGGCGGTGACGGCGACCTGGTTCCAGCTCTGCCGGTCACTTGCTGCTTGTTATACCTTTGGTGCCCCCCGTGTTTGCGATCAAGACCTGATGGACGAGTTCAAGACCCCCATCTATCGGATCGTCAATGGGCCGGATCCGGTGCCTTTCGTGCCGCCGTCGGGGGCGGCTATTAATTTCTTCAAGGGGCTGACCCGGCTGATGGCCGCATTACTCCCGTTCTTCGGCTTTTTCGACAAGCTGACGGACCTTCTGATCAAACAGCAAAAATTCCGCCACGCGGGAAATATGCGCTACCTCACTGTCTGTGCGCCGGGCCCGAATGGCGACTATCCCGACCTGCGCTTGGAATATGGTCTGTCGACCCTCGGGCGTCTGGGCCGATACTTCAATCTCATCCGGTCGGGCGAAGCGAACAGAATTGACCGCTATCACGATATGAAGCAGTACAAGGACAAGCTGGCTGCATTCGCCCGGTGCCGGAACCGGCGGGAATCCTAAAAACTGGTGACGGCGCCGCGACCCGGCGCCAGGCGCCGGAACGACAGCGCTTCGGCGACATGCAGGCGCGCCACGCCGTCGGACCGGTCCATGTCGGCCAGGGTGCGGGCGACGCGCAGCACCCGGTGATAGCCCCGGGCGCTGAGACCCAGGCGCGCCGCCGCGTCCACCAGCAGTTTGCGGCCCGCGTCATCCGGTCTGGCGACCCGGTCGAGCAACTCGCCATCGGCCTGGGCGTTGGTGCGGATTCCCGTGGCCTTTTCCCGTTTGTAACGGTCGGCCTGAATCTCGCGGGCCTGGGCGACCCGGGCCGCGACTTGGGCGCTGCCCTCGCCGGGCGGCGGCAGGTCGAGGTCGAGCGGGCTGACCGCCGGCACGTCCAAGTGAATGTCGATGCGGTCGAACAGGGGGCCGGAAATGCGGCCTTGATAATCTTCCGCGCATTTTGGGGCTTTTGAACAGGCCTGCGCCGCGTCGCCGAGATAGCCGCAGCGGCAGGGGTTCATGGCGGCGATCAATTGGAACCGTGCCGGATAGGTGACATGGGCATTGGCCCGGGCCACGGCGGCGCGCCCGGTTTCCAGCGGCTGGCGCAGGCTTTCCAGGGTGGGGCGCTGGAATTCCGGCAGTTCGTCCAGGAACAGCACGCCCTGATGGGCGAGCGAGACCTCGCCGGGCCGAACCCGCATGCCGCCGCCGATCAGGGCCGGCAGGGACGCCGAATGGTGCGGATCGCGGAACGGCCGCTGGCGGGACAGGCCGCCGCCGGTCAACTCTCCGGCCAGGCTCTGGACCATGGAGACCTCGAGAATTTCTTCAGGCGCCAGCGGCGGCAGCAGCCCGGGCAGGCGCTGCGCCAACATGGATTTCCCGGCCCCCGGCGGGCCGACCATCAGCAGGTTATGGCCGCCGCTGGCCGCGATCTCCAATCCCCGCTTGGCCGTTTCCTGGCCCTTGATGTCGGCCAGGTCCGGATATTGTGCTGGTTCCCCGGCCTCGGGCCGGGCCGGCGGGGCCAGTACCTGGCTGCCCTTGAAGTGATTGACGAGCGCGAGAAGATTGGGCGCGGCCAGGATGTCGGTCCCGCCGGCCCAGGCGGCTTCGCCGCCCTGCGCCGCCGGGCAGATCAAGCCTAAGTCCCTGGCGTTGGCATGGACGGCGGCCGGCAATACCCCGGCGACCGGGGCCAGCGCCCCGTCGAGCGCCAGTTCGCCCAGGGCCAGATAGCGCGCCATGTCGTCGGCGGGCAGTACGTCCATGGCGGTCAGCAGGGCAAGCGCGATGGGCAGATCGAAATGGCTGCCTTCCTTGGCCAGGTCGGCGGGCGCCAGGTTGACGGTGATGCGCTTGGGCGGCAGGGCCAGGCCCATGGCGTGGAGGGCGGCGCGCACACGCTCCCGGCTTTCCGCGACCGCCTTGTCCGGCAGGCCGACCACGGAAAAGGCGGGCAGGCCGCCGGTCATCTGCACCTGGACGTCGACGTCCAGAACGTCGATGCCCTGAAAGGCGGCGGTGGCGATGCGTGCGACCATCGTCGGCCCCTTCTTCTCAACCCCTGTTGGTTGGAAGATAAGATACCTTTTCGCGAAAGAGGAAAACCCCCCACGCGGCAAAGAGGCGTGATTTTGCCTAAGCCAGATCCCGGGGCCGCACGAACCTTTGCAGCACGCCGGACCCTTCGCTGATTTTGGTCCAGCTGTCCCGCGCGAAGCGGATTTCGGCGAGGGCGGCGGTCGGGTACTTTTCCGCCAGATTTGCCAGGGCCTTGGCCTTGCCGGTTCCGGCCAGGCGATGGGCCAGGTCCTCGATCTCCGGGTTATGGCCGATCAGCAGCAGGCGGTCGCAGTCGTCGGGCACGCGGCGCAGCGCCGCCAGGAGGGCGGCCGAGGACACGGCGTAAAGCCCCTTGCTGATGCGCACGGGAATCTCTTGGCCCAGTTCGGGCGCGATCAGATCCCAGGTTTCCTGGGCACGCCGCGCCGTGGAGCACAGCACCAGATCGGGGGTCAGGCCCTCCGCCAAAAGATAGCGGCCCATGCGGGGGGCGGCGTCGTGTCCGCGCGGGGCGAGCGGACGGTCGATGTCGTCAAGCCCGGACGCGGCCCAGTCGGATTTGGCGTGGCGCAGCAGAAGAAGTGTTTTCACGATGCTATTTGCGCTTCGCCGGGGCGGCTTTTTTCAGGTTGCGGTCCCACAGGGCGAACAGCTTGTCCCAGGCGGCCTCCGCCTGTACCGGCGTATAGACCAGGCGTTCGGCGAACTGGAAGCCGTGCTGCGTGCCCTTGAGTTGCAGGACGGTCGCCTTCACGCCGGTCTTCTTGATCGCCTTCTTCAGGGCCTCGACCGTTGCCTGCGGCACGTGGGCGTCCGTCTCGGCGAAGATGAACAGCAATTCGCCCTGGACCTGATCCAACAGCAGATGCGGCGAATCTTCCTTGTCCGTGACGATGCCGACCCCGTACATGCTGGCCGCCGCCTTGATGCGCGTCGGGAAGCGCCCGGCGACGGTGGTGACGTAACGTCCGCTCATGCAATAGCCGACACAGCCGACCGGCCCGGCGGCGACGTCGGCTTGGGCGTCAAGGAAGGCGAGAATGCCCGCGGTGTCGTCGGTTACGTCGGCATTGGTCAGGGAATTCATCGCTTCCCGCCAGACGTTGGTCATGGCGTCCGTGCGCCGGGTGTTGTCGAGGCGCAGGGTGCCGAGCCGGTAATACATGTCCGGCAGGATGCAGTAGTAACCTGCTTTCGCTATTCTTCGGGCCATGTTGCAGAGTTCCTCGCGGAAGCCCGGCGCGTCCATGTAGAAGATGATCGCCGGAAACGGCCCACCCGCGTCGGGCCGCGCGACGAAGGACGGCATGCGCCCGTACTTGGTCGGCACCTCGACCATTCCTTCAATAAGCGCCATTGCGTTTCTCCCTTTGCGTTTCTTGTCGCGGCTTAAAGCCGTGCCTCGATGGCGTCCCAGATGTCGCTTTCCAGGCTGACGCCGTCGAAGCGGTTGATTTCCTGCAAGCCCGTCGGCGAGGTCACGTTGATTTCCGTGAGATAGCCGCCAATGACATCAATACCAACGAAGATCAGGCCACGGGCCTTCAGCTCGGGCGCCAGGGCGGCGCAGATTTCGCGTTCGCGCGCGGTCAGTTCGGACTTCAGCGGCTTGCCGCCGACATGCATGTTGGATCGGCTTTCGCCCGCTGCCGGCACGCGGTTGACGGCACCCGCGACCTCGCCATCGATCAGGATGATGCGCTTGTCGCCCTGGCGCACGTCCTTCAGATAGGCCTGGACGATGACCGGCTCGCGGAACATCTCGGTGAACATTTCCAGCAGCGAATTCAGGTTCTCGTCCCCAGGCGTGATGTGGAACACGCCGGCCCCGCCGTTGCCGTAGAGCGGCTTGACGATGATGTCCTTGTGCTCTTCCCGGAAGGCCAGGATGTCTTGGCGGTTGGTCGCGATCAGGGTCGGCGGCATGAACTGGGCGAAGCGGGTGACGAACAATTTCTCCGGCGCGTTGCGCACCTCGGCCGGGTTGTTCACCACCAGGGTCTTGGGGTGGACCATCTCCAGAAGATGGGTCGCCGTGATATAGGCCATGTCGAAGGGCGGGTCCTGGCGCATCAGGACCACGTCCGTGTCGGCCAGATCGATGCGCGATTTCTCGCCCAGGGTGAAATGGTTGCCCGCCTCGCGCCGCACCTCCATGGGTTCGGCCCAGGCGGTCACCCGGCCGTGATGGTAGGCAAGGTCGCCCGGCAGATAGTGCAGCAGCTTGTGCCCGCGGCGCTGGGCTTCCAGGGCCAGGACGAAGGTGCTGTCGCCGGTGATGTCGATGGACGACACATGGTCCATCTGAATGGCCACGGTAAGCGCCATGGGAAAATCCTTATCCTTCGGCCGATTGGGGGAGCGTGGGGCAGGGGCCGGCCGGCTAATTTAACTTGGCCCGCAATTCCTGCAACAGCAAGGACGCCTCATATCCGTTTTCCTCGCCGGGGGCGCGCTTTAGGTATTCCTCCAGCGCCTCGACGGCGCGGGCGACGCGGTCAAGCCGCGCGTTGACGATCCCGGCTTCGCGCCACAGATGCCCGGTATCGGGGGCGATCGACAGCATCAGGGAAATCGTGTCGGCGGCGTCGGCCAATTCGCCCCGCTGCATCTGGCGCACGCGGATATTGTCCTCCAGGCGCAGCACGACCTGCCGTGCCGTCATTTCCGAGAGATAGCGCGGATGCAGTTCGGCATCGGACCCGGCCATGGTCTTCAGCATGCCGCGCAGGTCCGGCGGCGTCAGTTCGCGCCCGCCTTCGAACAGGTCGAGGATCATGCGCCCGCCGGCATCCTCCAGGCGGACCAGGAAGCGGCCCGGAAAATCCAGGCCGACCAGGGACCAGCCCAGGCGGTTGCAGACTTCCATGTAGACAATGCCGAGGGCCACCGGCAAGCCGCGCCGCGTGTCGATGACGCGGGCCAGGTTGGCGGCGTCCAGATCCTCGAACACGCTTTCGTTGCCGCCGTATCCGTAGCGCCGATCGATGACCTGGATCAGGGCCTCGTACTGGTCCGCCAGGGTCGGCATGCCGGGGCCGGCGTAATCGGCGACCTCCTTGGTCAGGCGCGCAAAATGACGTTCATAAGGCCCCAGGTTGAGACCCGGCAGGCGTGCCGCCGCCAGATGCAGGGCGGCGTCGGCGATGGGAAAGTCGGCATCGTCCCGGCGGCCGATCTCGCCGAGCGCGCGCCGAACGTCGTCGGCCAGGATGCCGGGATTGCCGGCCATTGCTCAGGACGCCTTCTTCGGTTGATCGGCGGCGGGGGCGTCAGGGGCTTTGATGCGGACATGGCTGATCACGTCGCGGACCCGGGAAATGCCCCGGGCATGGCCCAGCACGCGGTCGAGCTCGGCCTGGCTTTGCGCGGCACCCAGCAGGTAGACCACGGCGTTTTCCGTCTCGATGATGTAGTTGATGGCCTGGACGTCCTTGTCGAAGGTCAATTTGGTCGTCAACTGGGCCGAAATCCAACTGTCGATCGCCGAATCAGACAGCGACGTGTCGCCGACGGCCAGTTCGTTGATGACTTCCTCGATGCCCTCGACCTCCCAGGTCAGGCGCACGGCCTTGGCGCGGATGTCCTCGGTCTTGACCGTGCCGGTCAACATGGCGCGGCGGTTGTAGACCTTGACGCTGCCGTCGACGGCGAGCGTGTCGCCGGTTTCCAGGTCGTAGTTCAACCATTTGCCGCGCACCCGCGTGGCCAGGCCGGCGTCGCGGGCCACACCCTGCACTCCCCGGTCGTCCATGGCGGCGACGCCCACGGTCGCCCCCGCGCCGACGGCGGCGCCGACACAGCCGTTCAACCCGGTCGCGGCGCCCAGCAACAGCAGGGCGGCAAACACGCGGGGCAGGGCAGGGGTGGTGTGGGGTTTTGCTCGGGACGGTCGAATTGGTGCGGCCATGGTGCTTGATATCTCCTGCATTGGACGGTCCCCGGTCGGCGGGCATTCTAGCGCCGGTCCGGGCCGGCGACAAATTCTCCGGCGCGGGCTTCCGGGGATAAAGACACAGGATACAGGATGGAATATGCGGTTTTCATGGCACTGGGGTCAGCCCAGGCCGGGCCGCCAGGCGTCCTTCAGGTGTTTCAGCCGCCAGCCCCCGGCGACCACGATCAGATCGAATCGCCAATCCAGTCCGGCCAGGTCGGGGCGCGTGCGCATGAAGGCCTCGGCGGCGCGCAGGATGCGGTCCCGCTGGCGGGGGGCCAGGGCCTCCGTGCCGATCTCCAGGCTGGCCCGCGCCTTGATCTCGGCGAACACCAGGACCCGTCCTCGTCGCGCGATCAGGTCGATCTCGCCCGCGGGCGTGCGCGCCCGGCGGGCCAGGATGCGATGGCCCTTCAGGATCAGCAGCAAGGCGGCCAGCGCCTCCGCCCCGCGGCCGCGTCTTTCGGCGCGGCGGCGGCTGTCCGTGCCGGGCGCCGCTCGGGTCATCCTTGTTTGTGCGCCGGGGCGCGGGCCCGTTTCAGCTCCAGCGCCCGGGCATAGACGGCTTTGCGCGGTTGGCCGGTGCGCGCCGCGACCTCGGCCGCGGCGTCCTTGACCGACCCCTTGGCCAGGGCCTCGGCCAGCAAGGCGTCGATGTCCGCCGCCGTCGCCGCCGCCTCGGCGCCGGGCGGGCCGGTAACGACGCAGATTTCGCCCCGGGGCGGGCCGGCCTCGGCATAATGGGCGGCCAGTTCGTCCAACGTGCCGCGTCGAACTTCTTCGAATTTCTTGGTCAGCTCACGGGCCACGGCGGCCGGGCGGGGGCCCAGGACCTGGGCCATGTCGGCCAGGGATGCGGCCAGGCGCGGCCCCGATTCCATGAACATCAGGGTCGCCGGTACGGTGGCGATTTCCGCCAGGGCCGTGCGCCGGGCCGCCCCCTTGGCGGGCAGGAAGCCCTGAAAGAAGAAGCGGTCCGTCGGCAGTCCCGACAGGGTCAGCGCCATCAGCGGCGCCGACGGTCCCGGCATGGCGGTCACGGAAACGCCCTCTTCGACGCAGGCGGCGACCAGCTTGTAACCCGGGTCGGAGACCAGGGGCGTGCCGGCGTCCGACACCAACGCCACGCTGCCGCCGCTTTTAATGCGTTCCATGATCTGCGGCCGGCGGTGGGCCGCGTTGTGGTCGTGATAGGCAAGCAGGCGGCCGTTGTCGCCGCGCTTGATGCCCAGGATCATCAGCAGCTTGCCGGTCACCCGGGTGTCCTCGCAGGCGATCAGATCGGCGCGGGCGAGAACCTCGCGCGCCCGGGCGCTGATGTCTCCGGCGTTGCCGATGGGTGTCGAGACCAGATACAGTGCGGCCTCCAACGGGGCGCCGTCCGGCGCCCGCACGTCCTTGGCAGAAATTTCCGGCGGATCATCGGATGAACAGGTCATATTCGCAAAACGCCCTTTCGCGCCCGGTCGTGGCCGTGATCGCCCTGGCCGTGATGGTGCTGCCGTTGTTGGCCGCGTGCCAATCTTCGTCATTCGGCGGGTTAATTCAAGGCGGCAAGTCCAAGTCGGAGACGCCGTCGCGGCCCATCGTCTCGGGTCCGCGCACACCGCCGCCGCCGACCTATGCGGTGACGCCGGTGCCGCGCCCGCCCCCGCCGCCCCTGACGCAAGCCGCCCCGGCGGAACCGGCCCAGGCCCAGACCACGACCATCACGGCACCCGACGACGGCGCGGTCCGGGTCGCCCTGCTGCTGCCGCTGTCGGGGCAGAACGCGGGCGTCGGCCAGGCGTTATTGAACGCGGCGCAGATGGCGCTGTTTTCCTTCGCCGACGACAAGTTCAAGCTTTTGACCCATGACACCCGGGGCACGCCCGAAGGGGCGGCCGAGGCGGTGCAGCTCGCCATCGGCGACGGGGCGCGGTTGATCCTGGGCCCGCTGCTGTCGGCCAACGTGCGTGGGGCCGCCTCCGTCGCGCGCCAGGCCGGGGTGCCGGTGATGGCCTTTTCCTCGGACCGTTCGGTCGCCGGTGACGGGGTTTTTACCCTCGGCTTTCTGCCCCGCGCCCAGGTTGAGCGGGTGATCTCCTTTGCCCGTGAACGGGGGGTCGTGCGGTTCGCCGCCATGGCGCCGGACAATGCCTATGGCCGCACGGTGCTGGATGCCTTCAAGGCCGCCGTCGGCCGCGCCGGCGGCGAGATCGCGCGGCTTGAGGTCTATAACCCCGACGCCGACGATTTCTCCGCCGTGGTCCGCGACATGGCCGATTACGAATTCCGCCGCCAGACCCTGCTCAATCAGAAGAAAGAGCTGGAGGGTAAGGAGGACGAAGTCTCCAAGGCCGCCTTGGCGCGCCTGGAGAATTTACAGACCATGGGCGACCTGCCCTATGACGCACTTCTGGTCGCCGATGGCGGCAAGCGCCTGCAGGCGATCGCGGCCTTGCTGCCGTTCTACGACATCGACCCCAACAAGGTGCGGATGCTGGGCACCGGACAATGGGACGAGCCGGGCATCGGCGCCGAGCCGGCCCTGGTTGGCGGCTGGTACGCGGCGCCGCCGCCGGGCCCGCGCGCCGGGTTCGAAAAGGAATATCAGGACGTTTACGGTGAAGCGCCGCCGCGGCTTGCGACCATCGCCTATGACGCGGCGGCGCTTGCCGCCGTGCTGGCCCAATTGCCCGGGCCCGACCGCTTCACGGCCAAACTGATCGCCAATCCCAACGGCTTCGCCGGCCGCGACGGCATCTTCCGCTTCCTGCCGGACGGCACGTCGGAACGGGGCCTTGCCATCCTTCAGGTCCGCCAGCGCGGCGCCGTGGTCATCGACAAGGCGCCGGCGACCTTCCAGGCGAACACGAATTAATTTAAGAGACCAGCCCGCCCGGTCAGCCGGCCAGTAATGACGCCAGCAGGCTGTTGAGCCGAAGCCGCCCCTCGGCGGTGGCGGCGATGCGCGTTTTGTCCAGTTCCACGTAACCGGCACCGACCGCGTAGGCGAGCTTCGACGGGTTGATCAGGGTCAGCACGTCGCGCCCGGCCTGGGCTTGAAAGCGGGCGCGGTCGATGCCCTCGGTCAGGCGCAGGCCCATGATAACGCGCTCTTCCGCGCGGTCGCCGTCGTCCAGAAGCCGTCTTTTGGCCGTGCCGTGGCCCTTGGATTCGACAAGGTTCAGCCAGCGTTCGGGATTATGGACCTGATGGGTGCCCCAGTCCCGGGCTCCGCCGTCGCCCTTCAGGGCCAGGCGGCCGTGCGCCCCGGGCCCGACGCCGACATAATCCCAGCCGCGCCAGATGTTCAGGTTGTGGCGGCATTCGTGACCCGGGAGGGCATGGTTGGAAATCTCATAGGCCGGCAGGCCCGCTTCGCCCAGAACCTCCTGCGTGATGTCGAACAGGGCCGCGCCCAATTCACCCTCGGCGGCCTTCACGCCATCCTTATGGAAGGGCGTGCCGGATTCGATGGTCAATTGATAGAACGACAGGTGCGGCCCGGCGAAGGTCAGGGCCTCCCGCAGTTCCTGACGCCATTTATCCTTTGTCTGTTCAGGTCTTGCGTAAATAAGATCAAATGAAAACTCTTCAAAATGGTCGCGCGCCCCGGCCAGGGCCCTGCGCGCCGCCTGGGCATCGTGGCGGCGGCCGAGGGCGGAAAGCGCCGCATCGTCGAAGGATTGCACGCCGACGGACAGCCGCGTCACCCCGGCGGCCCTGAGGTCGGGAAAGGCCGCGATTTCCGCACTCGACGGATTGGCTTCCAGGCTGACTTCCATATCCTCGGCACAGGGCCACAAATCCCGGATGCCCTGGATCACGGCGGCCACGGTTTCCGCTTTCATCAGGGACGGTGTGCCGCCGCCGAAAAACACGGTGGTCACGTTGCGGTCTTGGGTATCCGCCGCGTAATGGGCCAGGTCGGCGATCAGGGCCTTGGCCCAGCGCGCTTGGTCAACCGCGTCCTGAACGTGGCTGTTGAAGTCGCAATAGGGGCATTTGGATTCGCAGAACGGCCAATGCACGTAGACGCCGAAGGGGGTCATCGCGGCAGGGTCAGCCCCGGCCTTTGAAACAGGCCGCGACCAGTTGTTCGAAGGCATGGGCACGGTGGCTGATGTGGTGCTTGGCGGCGGGTTCCATCTCGGCGAAGGTGATGAAATAGCCCTCGGGCTGGAAGATCGGATCGTAGCCGAAGCCCTTGTCGCCCGTGGGCGGCCAGATGATGTCGCCGTCGACCCGGCCTTCGAATACTTCCGACGTCCCGTCGGGCCAGGCCAGGGCCAGGGCGCAGACGAAATGCGCCCGCCGGTCCTCGGATTCTAGGACCAGTTCCCAAACCCGCGCCATGGCCTCGCCGAAATCCTTTTCAGGCCCGGCCCAGCGCGCGGAATGGATGCCGGGGGCCCCGCCCAGGGCATCGACGGCAAGGCCTGAATCATCGGCCAGGGCCGGCAGGCCGGAGGCATCGGCCGCCGCCCGCGCCTTGATCAGGGCGTTGGCTTTGAAGCTGTCGCCGTCTTCGACGGGTTCCGGCAGGCCCAAATCGCCTGCCGAGGTCACGGCGACCCCGAAAGGCGTCAGCAGATCGCTGATTTCGCGCAATTTGCCCGGGTTGTGTGTGGCGATGACCAGTTGGTCTTCCGTGAACGCCCGGGCCATGACGCTATTCCAATCCGATGGCCCGGCGTTGCGCCTGGCACAATTCGTCGACGCCCTTGCGGGCTAGGGCCATCAGGTCGTCGAACTGGGCCGGGGAAAACGGTGCGTCTTCGGCCGTGCCCTGGATTTCCACGATACCGCCGCGCCCGGTGAACACGAAGTTGGCGTCGGCCTGGGCCGAGGAATCCTCGGCGTAATCGAGATCGAGAACCTGAGTGTCCTTGAAGATGCCGCAGGACACGGCGGCGACCTGATCGGTCAGCGGAATGGCTTTCATCAGGCCGAGGTCGACGCAGCGCTGAAACGCCAGGTGCAGCGCCACGTAGGACCCGGTGATGGCCGCCGTGCGGGTGCCGCCGTCGGCCTGGATCACGTCGCAGTCCAGGCGGACCTGAATTTCGCCCATCGCCTTCAGATCGGCGATCGCGCGCAAGCTGCGGCCGATCAGGCGCTGAATTTCCTGGGTCCGGCCCGATTGCCCGCCGCGCGCGGCCTCGCGGTTGGTGCGGCTGTGGGTCGAACGCGGCAGCATGCCGTATTCCGCCGTGACCCAACCCTTGCCGGAATCGCGCATCCAGCCGGGCACCCGTTCCTCCACCGTGGCGGCGCAGAGCACATGGGTTTCGCCGAACCGTGCCATGCACGATCCCTCGGCATACTTGGCGTATCCCGGCTCCAGCACGATGTCGCGCAACTGATCGGCGGCGCGGCCCGATGGTCTCATATATAAATTCCCCCCGAAGATGGTCTGTTCGGCCAGACCCTAGCCCCGCCCGGCGGTTCGGTAAACCCGGCAATTGGTCGAGGGTCCCCGGCCGGGTCCGGGAAAGATACCCGGCCCGGCAGCCATTGCGCTTCGGCGACCTGACGACTAAATTCCGCGCAAGCCCGAATTTCATTGAAACCTCATGTCCGCGACCCTGATCCGACCGCAGACCGAAACTTGGCCATGATCGAAGAACTGAACGACCGTTCACGCCAGATCTTCCGGGAAATCGTCGAAAGCTTCGTCGAGACCGGCGAGCCCGTGGGTTCGCGCACCCTGGCGCGCCGCCTGCCGGTGAGCCTGTCACCGGCGACGGTGCGCAACGTCATGGCCGATCTCGAGGACATGGGCCTTCTGTTCTCGCCCCATACCTCGGCCGGGCGTCTGCCGACGGAAACGGGCTTGCGCCTTTATGTCGACGGCCTGCTTGAGGTCGGCAATCTGACCGAGACCGAGCGCGCCTCGATCAAAAGCCAATGCGCCGGCACCGCCAATTCGGTCGAGGGGCTGCTGGCGCAGGCGACGCAGACGCTTTCGGGTTTGGCCCATTGCGCGTCCCTGGTGCTGGCGCCCAAGACGGAAAGCCCGCTCAAACATATTGAATTCGTGCACCTCAGCCCGGGCCGGGCCCTCGTCATCCTGGTCACGGAATCGGGCGTGGTTGAAAACCGCATCATGGAAATCCCCATGGACCTGCCGGCCTCGGCCCTGGTCCAGGCGACCAATTATCTGTCGGCCAAACTGGTCGGGCGCAGCATTTCCGACGCCTACGACGGCATCATGTCCGAGCTGGAAAACCAGCGGGCGCAGCTTGACGAACTGACGGCGAAGCTGGTCGAAGGCGGTCTCGCGACCTGGGCCGGCGGCGATACCGGGCCGGGCGGATCGCTCATCGTGCGCGGCCAGGCCCATTTGCTGGAAGACGTCACCCTGGTCACCGATCTGGAACGCATCCGGGGTCTGTTCTCGGCGCTCGAGACCAAGGAGCAGATGCTCAAAATCCTGTCCATGGCCGACCGCGCCGACGGGGTGCAGATCTTCATCGGCGCCGACAACACCCTGTTCAACGTGTCCGGCTGCGCCATGGTCGTGCGCAGTTATCGCAACGAACAACAACAGATCATCGGCGCCGTCGGCGTGATCGGCCCGACCCGCATGAACTATTCCCGCATCATCCCCATGGTCGATTACACCGCCGATCTGATCGGCGGCTATATCGGCGCCGGGCGCCGCGGCTGACCCCAGGCCGCCCGGGCCCAGACCCCAACCGCAAGGAACACCCTGAAGGAATAAAGATGTCCGAGACCACACCCGAGCAAACCCCAGACAGCGCGCCCGAGGATACGGCTGCCGCCGCCGACGCGGCCCAGCCCGAAGCCCCGGCGTCCGACGCCGCGCCGGAAGGCGAGCCGCCGATCCCGTCGATGACGGCTGACGCGGGCGAAGCCGACCCGGCCCAGCGCGTCGCCGCGCTGGAGGCCCAGCTTGCCGAAGCCAACGACCGTACGCTGCGCGCCTTGGCCGAGGCTGAAAACGTGCGCCGCCGGGCCGAACGCGACAAGCAGGACGCATCCAGGTACGCCATCGCAAACTTCGCCCGCGAAATTCTGACCGTGGGCGACAACCTGCGCCGGGCGCTCGACAGCGTCGATGCCGAGGCGCGCAAATCATCGGAAGTGGTCGAAACCCTGATGACCGGGGTCGAGATGACGGAACGCGCCCTTTTGTCCGTGCTGGAACGCAGCGGGATCAAGCGCCTCGACCCGTTGGGCGAGCGCTTTGATTCCAACGCCCATGAGGCGCTGTTCGAAGTCCCCGACCCGTCGCAGCCCCAGGGCACGGTGGCCCAGGTGATCGAAGCGGGTTATACGCTGAACGACCGCCTGCTGCGCCCGGCCAAGGTCGGCGTGACCAAGGGCGGTCCCAAGCCGGAACCCGTGGCCGCGGCCGCGGAAGAGGCGGCCCCGGCCGCCACTGAGGGCAAGGACGGCAACAAGGCCTATGAGAAGGATGCCGGCGGCGCCGGCGGCCGGGTCGACGAGAAGCTGTAGAAAATGCCTGGAAAGCCCGGCGTTGCGGCGATTTTTTGCCGTAAGGCCGGGTTGCGGGGCGGATCACTCCCGCTTATATAACCCCCGAACCGCAATGGGTTTAAAAGCGGTTTTGGCAGGAGCCTGTTAACCCTGGGCCTTATAGACTGGTGTCGAAGATTATCGGATGCGAACTTTTCATCCGGCCGGGCATGGGTTAAGCAGCACCTGAAACAACGATGGAAGCCGCAGACGGGCGCCGCAATCGGGCCCTGGGACGGTTGGCCTTAAGGAAAGGACTGAACACATGAGTAAGGTTATCGGTATCGACTTGGGCACCACGAACTCCTGCGTCGCCGTGATGGACGGCAAGGATGTGAAGGTGATCGAGAACGCGGAAGGGGTCCGCACCACACCCTCCATGGTCGCCTTCACGGACGCGGGCGAACGCCTGACGGGCCTGCCCGCCAAGCGCCAGGCGGTGACCAATCCGGAAAACACCCTGTTCGCCATCAAGCGCCTGATCGGGCGCCGTTACGACGACAAGATGGTGGCCAAGGACAAGAAGCTCGTCCCCTACAAGATTACCAAGGGCGACAACGGCGATGCCTGGGTCGAAATCGACGACTCGAAATACAGCCCCAGTCAGATTTCCGCCTTCATTCTGCAGAAGATGAAGGAAACGGCGGAAAGCTATCTGGGGGAGCCGGTTTCCCAGGCCGTCATCACCGTGCCCGCCTACTTCAACGATTCCCAGCGCCAGGCCACGAAGGACGCCGGTAAGATCGCCGGGCTTGAGGTGCTGCGCATCATCAACGAACCGACGGCGGCCGCCCTCGCCTATGGGCTTGAGAAAAAGGAAAACGGCGTCATCGCGGTCTATGACCTTGGCGGCGGCACCTTCGACGTCTCGGTTCTGGAAATCGGCGACGGCGTGTTCGAGGTCAAGTCGACCAACGGCGACACCTTCCTGGGCGGTGAAGACTTCGACCACCGCATCGTCGACTACCTTGCCGACGAGTTCAAAAAGGAAAACGGCATCGACCTGCGCGAGGATCGTCTCGCCCTGCAGCGTCTGAAGGAAGCCGGCGAAAAGGCCAAGATCGAGCTGTCGTCGACGACCCAGACGGAAGTCAACCTGCCGTTCATCACCGCCGATGCGTCGGGGCCCAAGCACCTGAACATCAAGCTGACCCGCGCCAAGCTGGAAACCCTGGTCGAAGATCTGGTGGAACGCACCGTCGAGCCCTGCAAGAAGGCGCTCAAGGATGCGGGTCTCAAGGCGTCCGAGATCGACGAGGTCATCCTGGTCGGCGGCATGACGCGCATGCCCCTGGTCAACAAGATCGTGAAGGAATTCTTCGGTCGCGAACCCCATAAGGGCGTCAACCCGGACGAAGTGGTCGCCATCGGCGCCGCCATCCAGGGCGGTGTGCTGAAGGGTGACGTGAAGGACGTGCTGCTGCTCGACGTGACGCCGCTGTCGCTCGGCATCGAAACGCTGGGCGGCGTGTTCACGCGCCTGATCGACCGCAACACCACGATCCCGACCCGCAAAAGCCAGACCTTCTCGACCGCCGAGGACAACCAGGGGGCCGTGACCATCCGGGTGTTCCAGGGTGAACGGGAAATGGCCGCCGACAACAAGTTGCTCGGCCAGTTCGACCTGATGGGCATCCCGCCGGCCCCGCGTGGTCTGCCGCAGATCGAGGTCACCTTCGACATCGACGCCAACGGCATCGTCAACGTGTCGGCCAAGGACAAGGCGACCAACAAGGAACAGCAGATCCGCATCCAGGCCAGTGGCGGCCTTTCCGATGACGACATCGAACGCATGGTCCAGGAAGCCGAGGCCCATGCCGACGACGACAAGCAGCGCCGCGCCCTGGTCGAAGCCAAGAACACGGCCGACACCCTGATCCATTCGGCGGAAAAGAACCTCAAGGAATACGGCGACAAGATCGGCGCGGACGACAAGTCGGCCATCGAAGCCGCCGTTGAGGAGCTGAAGGAAGCCAAGGAAGGCGACGACGCCGAGGCCATCAACGCCAAGTGCGAAGCGCTCAGCCAGGCTTCCATGAAACTGGGCGAAGCCATGTACAAGGCGGCCCAGGAAGAAAGCCCGGATGACGCGGCGGCAACCGACGGCGATGCCGGCGGCGACGCCAAGTCCGAAGACGCAACCGTGGTTGACGCCGACTTCGAGGAAGTCAATCCGGATGCCGACGACGCCCCCAAGGGCAAGAAGGGCGGCAAGGACGACTGATCCGGTGGGCCGGGGGCTTCGGCCCCCGGCACCATTTCGGATCGTCGCCCGTAACGTCCTGATGTCCGGGAGGGCTCTCGATCATGGCTGACAAGCGCGATTACTATGACATTCTCGGCGTCAAGAAGGGCGCCGATGACGGTGAGCTGAAATCGGCCTACCGCAAGCTCGCCATGCAGTTCCATCCGGACCGCAATCCCGACGACAAGGAAGCGGAAAAGAAGTTCAAGGAACTGAACGAGGCCTACGAAGTCCTCAAGGACGCGGAAAAGCGCGCCGCCTATGACCGCTTCGGTCATGCCGCCTTCGAGGCGGGCGGTGGCGGCGGCGGCGGATTCGATCCGGGCGGCCAGGGCTTTTCCGGCTTCGGCGACATCTTCGAGGAAATGTTCGGCGAATTCATGGGCGGCGGTCGCGGTGGGCGCGGCGGCCATGCGGGCGGCCACGGCGCCGATCTGCGCTACAACATGGAACTGTCCCTGGAAGACGCGTTCAGCGGCAAGAAGGCGGAAATTCGCGTGCCGACTTCCGTCGGCTGCGAACCCTGCAAGGGCACGGGCGCCGAGGATGCGGCGGCCCCCATCACCTGCACGACCTGCGGGGGGGCTGGGCGCGTGCGCTCGCAATCGGGTTTCTTCACGGTGGAACGCACCTGTCCGGCCTGTCAGGGCCGGGGCACGGTGATCAAGGACCCCTGCCGGACCTGCGGCGGCGCCGGACGCGTGCACAAGGAAAAGACCCTTTCCGTCACCATCCCCGCTGGGGTCGAGGACGGCACCCGCATCCGCCTGGCCGGCGAGGGCGAGGCCGGCCTGCGCGGCGCGCCGCCGGGTGATCTCTATCTGTTCCTGGGCATCCGCCCGCACCGGTTCTTCCACCGCGACGGCGCCGACATCCATTGCCGGGTGCCCATCCCCATGACCACGGCGGCCTTGGGCGGCCAGGTCGAGGTGCCGACCATCGAAGGTAAGCGCGCGCGGGTGACGATCCCCGCCGGTACGCCGACGGGTCATCAATTGCGCCTCGCGGGCAAGGGCATGTCGGTCATGCGCACCAAGTCGCGCGGCGACATGTTCGTTCAGGTCACGGTGGAAACGCCCCAGAACCTGACGGAAAAGCAGAAAGAGCTTCTCAAGGAGTTCGACGCCGCCGGCGACGCCAAGACCCAGAACCCGCAATCAACGGGCTTCTTCGACAAGGTCAAGGAAATCTGGGAAGACCTGAAGGACTGATTGTCGTTAAATAGGCTGGCCAAATGACAGTCAACGTGGGTCGAGTCTTACCGAGAAAGTGCCACCGCCATACATAGAAACAATTGCTCCCGGAAGAAGCGGAAATCGCATTTCGTACTCAGTCTGAAATTGCCCGACGAACGAATCATCAGCGATATAACCGATAGCTTGCCCTCGCAAATTCATTGCTGTCGCTATGCCAGCCTCTTTGCTCTCCCATCGTAAAATATCAAAAAGACGCTCGCCTTGGTCGATTGTAATCTGTGCTACTACGTCGAACGTAGTTGGTGCCTGAGGGTTCGTTGATATATCCGAATCCAACGAAATATATTCAAAATTTTCGATCTGTTTGTCTTTTGCAAACTGGAGGATGGCGTTGTTCGGGTATGCCCAATCCAGCTTTCCAACAATTCGCGATTCCTTGTCTCTGGCGACATAACCTCCGGTGATATCTGATCTCATGTCCGCGAGGACGCGGCAGGTTTCATCCATTTGGCCACTATTGGGGAGATGAAAATTGCTTTCCCATTCATAAAACGCGTGTGTGATATTTCCTCCCGTTACCGCAGCTTTAGACCGAAATCCTTCAGCAAGTGGAAGCCCCAGGTCTACGGCAGGGGGTGTACAATCCCGACGAATATCGGCGGGGCTGAGAACGCCGCGCAACGCGCGTGCAAGCTGATCGACAGATTCAACCGCAATGTCCAATTGCGGCGGGTCGTCTGATTTCTGAGTGGCGTGGAATAATTGGAACCGGCGACCGTTTAAGATTGCCGCATAACTACCTGCGACTTCGGGATGTCTCGCATATGAAATTGCCTGTTCAATCACATCCTGAGTGATGTCCTCGTACGGGCCCTTCACTTCCAAAACCCATCTTCCAGCGCCAAGGACCGCAAGAACATAGTCAGCTCTGCCCCTGAGAGGAGGATCATTGCTCTTCTTTCGACCCAGAAAGGAGTGGCCGTACTTTAACGTGAGCTCGCGCAAGATATCGTTTGAAGAGCCGCGCTCATACCCGAGCGCTGCTAACAGCGGTGCTGCAACCTCTTCTCTGACATCAGTTTCGTTTGCACCTTCGAGATTCATAAAGCCCTCTAGAACGATGACTATCAGGACATAACAATACATGATTTTTCCATTGCTAGTGTTTCTATAACCTCGGCGTTTGCCTAAGGGGAACGAGTACACGAGCCTGGTTCACCGTATTCAGCGGGCGCTTTTTAATTTCAGGTTTCCTTATTGGTCTCAGACTCATAGATTCCCCGGCAACGAGGAACAGGGCAGGGGACAACCCCATGAACATCGGAATTGTCGGTTGCGGCGGGCGCATGGGGCGAATGCTGATCGAGACCGTGATGGCGACGGAGGGTGCGGCGCTGGCCGGCGGCACCGAACAGCCGGGCAGCCCCTTCATCGGCCAGGACCTGGGCTTGCTGGTCGGCTCGAAGACCGTGGGTGCGGTGGTGGTCGACGACGCGCGGGCGCTGTTCGAGGGCGCGGACGTGGTCATCGACTTTTCCGTGCCGGTGGCGACGGCGGCACATGCGGCGCTTGCGTTCGATACGCGGACGGCGATGGTCATCGGCACCACGGGGCTTTCGCCGGAACAGCAATCGGCCGTGCAGGGGGCTTCGGAACAGGCCGCCATCGTGCAGGCGGGCAACATGTCCCTGGGCGTTAACCTGCTGGTCGGTCTGGCCCGGCAGGCGGCTGAATTGCTCGGCCCCGATTACGACATCGAAGTCGTCGAGATGCACCACAAGCATAAGATCGACGCGCCCTCGGGCACGGCGCTCATGTTGGGGAAGGCCGCTGCCGAAGGACGCGGCATCGACCACGATGCGAACGCGGTGCTGTCACGCGAAGGCCACACGGGCGCGCGCCCGGATCAGGCCATCGGCTACGCCACCTTGCGCGGCGGCGATGTGGTCGGGGATCATACGGTGATCTTCGCGGGACCGTCGGAACGGATCGAGCTGACCCACCGGGCGTCCTCCCGCGAGATTTTCGCCCGCGGCGCCGTGCGCGCCGCTATGTGGTGCGAAGGCAAGGCACCGGGCCTGTATTCCATGCGCGACGTGCTGGGCCTGGCCTGAACCCGGGTTAAACCGTCAACATCGACACGGCGGCGATCATCCAGCCCGGAACCAGGGCCGGATTGCGCAGATCGGCCAGCACCTGTTTCAGGCGGTTGGCGACGCCGGTTTTTTCCTCCAGCGTCAGAAACCGGCCGATGGCGAGCGAACGCCCGTGCGAGCGCAACAGCAATCGCGCCCCCCGGCCCCGGGTTTCGTCGACCAGCACCTGCAGCCATTGCGGCTGGAAGGTCCAGCGATGATGGCGTCCCCAATGGGTGACGCGCTCGACGCTCAGCTCCCGCGCTGTGACGGCGATGGTCTCGACCTCGGTCCCGCGCCGGAGGTTCAGGCGCAGCAGGGCATAGAGCAGGATCATCTCCACCCCCATGAAGGGGAACACCGGCCAGGCGCCGATCACGACGAACAGCACGGACAAGGGCACCCAGAACACGGCCAGCACCCACATGAACACATGCGTGCCCTTCAGGGTGCTTGATCGATGGGGTCTCAATTCCGTGCGGAACAGGCAGGCGTCGGGATCATGGGTGACATCGGGGGCGCTCATGCGGATCATGATCGCGTCCCCGCTTTACTTGGACAAGAAATTTCCTACTCTGGGCGGATCATGAAAAAAGCAGACGTCGAAGAATTCTACAGCCGGTTGCAGGCCCAGAACCCTGAACCCAAGGGCGAATTGGATTGGGTCAACCCGTTCACCCTGCTGGTCGCGGTGGTGCTGTCGGCCCAGGCCACGGACGTCGGCGTCAACAAGGCGACGGGACCGCTGTTCAAGGTCGCCGACACGCCGGAAAAGATGGCGGCCCTGGGCGAGGCGAAAATCCGCGATTACGTGAAGACCATTGGCCTGTATCGGACCAAGGCGGCCAACGTGTTCAAGCTGTGCAACATCCTGATCGAACGCCACGGCTCCGTCGTGCCCAACGACCAGGAGGCCCTGGAAGCCCTGCCGGGCGTCGGGCGCAAGACGGCCAACGTGGTGCGCAACATCGCTTTCGGCGAACCGACCATCGCCGTCGATACCCATATCTTCCGCATCGGCAACCGCACGGGCATCGCCCCGGGCAAGACACCGCTCGCGGTCGAGAAGAAATTGCTGAAGGTCACGCCCGCCCCCTACATGCGCCACGCCCATCATTGGCTGATCCTGCATGGGCGTTACGTGTGCAAGGCGCGCAAGCCGGACTGCGCGGTCTGCGTTGTTGCCGACCTGTGCCGGTTCAAGGGCAAGACAATCTAGGAAGGGACGCGCCTATCCGCGCAGGCGCGGCGTGGCGTTGATGCAGGACTGGCGGTCCGTCGCCTTGCCGGCCTCGTCGCGGGCCTCGACATGGGCGACCCGGGCGGCGGCGTCCTTGGCGTCCTTGTACAGGAACACGTCGAGCACGCAGCCCTCACCCCGGAAGCGCAGGATTTCCGCCCCCTTGTCGATGCGGCTGAAGGCCGGCGCGCCGAACGCGGCGACCAGGTCCGGGCGGGAATATCCGAGAACCGCCTGGGCGGCGATGCGGGGCAGGGGGGGCGGGCCAGCGGCTTCGGGCGCGGTTTCCGGTGCGGCGGCAGGTGTCGCCGTTTCCGGCGGGGCCATGCCGTCACCGGCGCAGCCGGCCAGCGCAAGGCCGAAGATCAGGGGAACAAGAAGGCGGTGGCGGCGCGGGGCAGACACCGGGTTCAGTCGCCCTCGTCGAGGGTCTGCATGTCGCCGGAAATTTCGCCGCCCTGTTCGATAACGATCCGGCCATAGCGGATCTTGCCTTGAACGCGGCCGCCGGCACGGACGATAAGACGCCCCCGGGCGATCAATTCGCCTTCGAAACGGCCGGAAATATCGGCCTCCTCGACGTCGGCGTTGCCTTTGAACACGCCCGTCGGCGCGACCTCGATCAGGCGCGCGGTAGGCAGGGTGACTTCGACCTGGCCTTCGACGACCAGACGGTCGCAGGAGGTGATTTCACCAGTCAGGGAAATATCGCGGCCGACGATCAGGCGCTTTTGGTCCGACGTGGTGTCGAGCGAGCGCGCGCGGTCGATGCGCCGCGCCGTGGTCGATACCTCCGGCGGGCGGCGGTGCATCTCTGACGCCATGCCGGACGACGTGGGCGGCTTGGGCGCGTGGGAACCCTTGCGGGAAAATGGTTTCAAAGGCGGTGCAGAGAGATCCCCGCCGTTGTCTTTTGTTTCGTCGCTCACGTCAGTTTCCTTCTGGGCGGCCGGTGCCGGTGCGGTCGGGCCGTCCTTTTTCTTCCCAAACATAACCAATTACTTACGCCTTGGGCCCTGATCCGTCCAGCACGGAATTGGCGCCCGGACGGGCCAGATGCGTGCCCTGCGAAGGGCCGTTCTGCGTCCCTCCCGATTGTCCCGGGGTTCCGCGCCGCCGCCATTTTTCGAACTGATGGACCATGGCCGCGGTGGCGATCACCGGGGTCAGGAGGTTGACCACGGGAATTGTCAAAAGAAAGGCGATGGCGACCCCGGTCAGGAACATCCGGCCGCCGTGGGCCTGGCGCAGACGGACCGTGCCCGCCAGGTCGATGCGCCGGGCGGCGACCATCTCGAAATATTCACGGCCCAGAAGATAGCCGTTCACGCAATAAAACAGCACCGGATAGACCGGCCCCAGCAGCATGGTCGGCAGGATCAGCAGGTTGAGGCTGACCATGACGCCGAGAAAGCGCAAGGCCGCCACCACCTGCTCGCCCACGGGCTGGCCCTTGGCCGGGCCCAGGTCGGGATAATGCCGGGCTTCGACCGATTCGGCGATCTGGTCCAGGAACAGGGCGACCACGGCCGAGACAACGCCGGGAAACAGAACCCAGGTCAGCACCAGCACCAAGGCCCAGCCGAGCCCGTCCGCGATGGTCTCAAGCCAGCCGAGTTCGAAGATCGCCGTGTACTTGATGAGCGCGCCCGAGCCCGTCCACAGCACGGCGAACACGCCCAAGGCCACGGCGATGGAAATCCACAGGGGTTTCTGGGTTTTCTTGTCGCCCAGTTGCTGGACGCCTTTGACGAGGGCATCGATCATGAGGAAGAGGTGTCCTGTTCTGCGTCGAAATCAAGCGCGAAGGCGGCGGTTCTCGGTTTTACGCCGCCCGGACCCGTGGCCGCAAGGGCCGCCACCATACTTGAGGCTGGGGTGGACGTCGTGACCTCCATCGCTATACTCCGCGCCCAACCAACGCCCGGAACGACGCGGCGCCGAGCAGGCGGCATCGGGGCGGAATTAAGTTAAAGAGGCTTTCATGACCAATCCCCGTTTCGATGTCGCCGGCATCGGCAATGCCATCGTCGACGTTCTGACCCAGACCGATGACGCGTTTTTGGAACGCGAAGGCCTGGCCAAGGGCGCCATGACCCTGGTCGACGAAGCGCAGGCCGCCGCGGTCTATGACAAGGCCGGTCCGGCCATGGAATGTTCGGGCGGGTCCGCCGCCAATACCATCGCGGTGATGGCGCGCCTGGGCGCCAAATGCGCCTTCATGGGGAAGGTTAAGGACGATGCGTTTGGGCGCATCTTCGGCCATGACATTCGGTCGCTCGGCGTGCATTTCGATACCGCCGCCGCGACGGACGGCCCGGCCACGGCCAATTGCCTGGTTCTGGTCACGCCGGATGCCCAGCGCACCATGCTGACCTATCTGGGGGCCAGCATTCATCTGAAGCCCGCCGACGTGGACCTGGACGTCATCAAGGACGCCCGTGTGACCTATCTCGAAGGCTATCTGTGGGATCCGGAAGACGCCAAGCAGGCCTTCCGCACGGCCGCCGCCGCCGCGCGTGACGCCGGGCGCGAGGTTGCGCTGTCGCTCTCGGATCCGTTCTGCGTCGACCGTCACCGCGCCGATTTCCTCGATCTGATCGAAGGTCATGTCGACATCCTGTTCGCCAACGAGGCGGAAATCCTGTCGCTCTATCAGGTTGATGACTTCGACGCCGCCGTCGACAAGGTCAAGGGTCATTGCAAGATCGCGGCCCTGACCCGTTCGGAAAAGGGTTCGGTCGTGGTCAGCGGCGACGACGTAACGGCGGTCGCCGCCACCCCGGTCGATAAGGTGATCGACACCACCGGCGCCGGCGACGCCTATGCGGCCGGCTTCCTCTACGGCTATACCCGGGACGAGGATCTGGCGGTCTGTGCCCGCATGGGCGGTGTCGCCGCCGCCGAGGTCATCGCCCAGATCGGCGCCCGCCCGGAAACCGATATCAAGGCCGCCATGACGCTCAAGCTGCGGAACTGACGCGCGGCCGATTAAGACCGCAGTGCAGCATTTTCTGGCGTATTGAGCCCGCTGGCCTTATATAGCGGCCAGCGCGACGCTGCGTATCCCTCTCCTTTATTTAGAAGCGACCTGATCTCATGACCCGGACCCTGCTCCGAAACATCGCCATCATCGCCCACGTCGACCATGGCAAAACCACCCTCGTTGACGGGCTTTTGCGCCAGTCCGGCGCCTTCCGCGCCAATCAGGCGGTGGCCGAACGCGCCCTTGATTCCGGCGATCTGGAACGGGAACGCGGCATCACCATTCTGGCGAAATGCACCTCCGTGGAATGGGAAGATTACCGCATCAACATCGTCGACACCCCCGGCCACGCCGATTTCGGCGGCGAGGTGGAACGCATCCTCGGCATGGTCGACGGCGTGGTGCTGCTGGTCGATGCGGCCGAAGGCCCGATGCCGCAGACCAAGTTCGTGCTCGGCAAGGCGTTGAAACTGGGTCTACGCCCGATCGTCGTCATCAACAAGGTCGACCGCCCCGACGCCCGCATCGACGAAGTGCATGAAGAGGTCTTTGATTTGTTCGCCGCGCTGGAGGCCAATGACGCACAGCTTGATTTCCCGCTGCTCTATGCCTCGGGCCGCAACGGTTGGGCCGGGCTCAGCCCCGATGCCCGCGACGACGGCCTGATGCCCCTGTTCAAGATGATTACCGACCATGTGCCCTCTCCCGACGTGGGCCCGGTCGACGCCCCCTTCACGATCCTGGCGACGACCCTGGAGGCCGACCCCTACCTGGGCCGCATCCTGACCGGGCGCATTCAGTCCGGCGTGATCGAAGCCAACATGCCGATCAAGGCGCTCAACCGTCACGGCAAGCTGGTCGAACAGGGCCGGGTGTCCAAGATTCTGGTGTTCCGCGACCTCAAGCGTCAGCCCGTGGACCGCGCCGAAGCGGGCGACATCGTCGCCATCGCCGGCCTGGCCAAGGCGACCGTTGCCGACACGCTGTGCGATCCGCAGGTGACGGAACCGCTGGCAGCGCAGCCGGTCGATCCGCCGACCTTGTCGGTCACGTTCTCGATCAACGATTCCCCGCTTGCCGGCAAGGACGGCGACAAGGTGCAGTCGCGGGTGATCCGTAACCGCCTGGACCGTGAGGCCGAAGGCAACGTCGCCATCCGCATCACCGAAACGCCCGACGACAACGCCTTCGACGTGGCCGGGCGCGGCGAACTGCAGCTTGGCGTGCTGATCGAACAGATGCGCCGCGAAGGGTTCGAATTATCGATCTCGCGGCCGCGCGTGCTTTACCGCAACAACCCGGAAACGGGCCAGCGCGAAGAGCCGATCGAGGAAGTGGTCATCGACGTGGACGAGGAATATTCCGGCACCGTCGTGGAATCCCTAAGCCTGCGCAAAGGCGAGCTTCTGGCCATGCGGCCCTCTGGCGGCGGCAAGGTGCGCCTTGAATTCCATGTCCCGACCCGGGGCCCGATCGGTTATCACGGCGACTTCATGACGGAAACCCGCGGCACCGGCGTGATGAGCCGCCTGTTCCATGCCTACGGTGCGTTCCGCGGCAACGTGCCGGGACGGCGCAGCGGCGTGCTGATCTCCAACGCCGGCGGGCAGAGCGTGGCCTTCGCCCTGGCCAACCTGGAAGAACGCGGCTTCATGTTCATCGGCGCCGGCGAAGCCGTCTACGAAGGCATGATCATCGGTGAAAACGCGCGGCCCAACGACCTTGAAGTCAACCCGATGAAAGCCAAGCAGTTGACCAACATGCGGGCCTCCGGCAAGGACGACGCGATCCGCCTGACGCCGCCCCGAAGGTTGACCTTGGAGCAAGCCATCAGCTACATCGACGATGACGAACGGGTCGAGGTGACGCCAAAGTCCATCCGCCTGCGCAAGGCGATCCTCGATCCCAACGAACGCAAGAAGGCGGAACGACGCCGCGAGGCTGAATCCGCCTAAGGGTAGCAAGGACCCCTTCGCAGATGACGACCGCCGTAGAAAAACTTCTCGATGGGTACCGCCGGTTTCGCACCGGGGCCTTTCAGGATTCCAAACCCCTGATCCAGGAACTGGTGGCCCAGGGCCAACGGCCCCAGGTCGCGGTCATCGCGTGTTCGGATTCCCGGGTCGAACCCGCGACCCTGTTCCAGACCGATCCGGGCGATCTGTTCATGATTCGCAACGTCGCCAATCTGGTGCCGCCGTTGGAAGAAGACGGCAAATTTCACGGCACCTCGGCGGCCCTTGAGTTCGCCGTGCTGGGCCTGAACGTGAAGCATGTTATCGTGCTGGGCCATGCCCACTGCGGCGGGGTCAAGGCGATGATGAACGCCGACACGGACGATGGGCAGTTCACCTTCGTCACCCATTGGGTCTCCATGCTGGCCGCCGCCCACCGCCGCGTCCTGGCGACCATGGCCGGCGCCGACGACGCCACCCGCACCCGGGTGTGCGAGCAGAACGCGGTGCTGGTCTCGCTCGAAAACCTGACGACCTTTCCCTGGGTCCGCGAACGGGTCGAGTCCGGCGAACTGCAGCTTCACGGTTGGTACATCGACATCGCCGAGGCGAAGCTGTCCGTTTACGACGGCGCCCAAGGCAAGTTCGAGCCCGTCGGCTGAGCGCCGCCGCGTGCGGGGGGGGGGAATAAGACCATGAACCGGGCCCTGCGTCCCGGCTGGGCCGATGCCCTTCGGGGCCATGTCCACCGCCCGGCGCTGATCCAGCTGTTCCTGGGGTTTTCTAGCGGCCTGCCCTATCTCCTGGTGTTTTCCACGCTGTCGGCCTGGCTGCGGGAATCGGGGCTCAGCGTCGCCGCCATCGGCTGGTTCGCGCTGGCCGGCTCCGCCTATGTGTTCAAGCCCGTCTGGGCGCCCGTGGTCAACCAGGCGCCGATCCCCTATCTCACCCGCCGCTTCGGGCAGCGCCGGTCCTGGCTGTTGCTGTCGCAAGGTGCGGTGGCGCTGGCGATCCTATTCCTCGGCACTTCCGACCCGGCGGCCAACCTGGCCCTGACGGCATTCTGGGCCGTGGTTCTGGCGGCGGCGTCCGCGACCCAGGACATCGTCGCCGATGCCTACCGCATCGACTCGCTCGACCGCGCCCTGGAAGGCCCCGGCACGGCCAACTTCGTTAACGGCTATCGCGTCGGCGTGCTGGCGTCGGGGCCGGGGGCGCTGTTGATCGCCGATCAATGGGGTTGGCAGGCGGCCTATTGCGTGATGGCGGCACTGATGGCCGTGGGCGTCGCGGCGACGCTGACCAGCCCCGAACCCAAGCGCCCGCCCGCGCGCACGGACCAACCCTTCCGCGCCGCCCTGGTCGAGCCGTTTCTGGATTTCATGACCCGGCGCAACTGGGCCATGGTTCTGGTCTTCATCACCTTGTTTCAATACGGCGAGGGCTTGCTCGGCGTGATGGCCAATCCGTTCTATCTGGATATCGGCTTCACCAAGACCGAAATCGCCCTGGTGACCAAGGCCTGGGGCTTCGCCATGAGCATCGCCGGTGCGATCATCGGCGGCATCCTGGTTGCCCGCTTCGGGCTGTTGCGGGCCTTGTTCACCTGCGGTGTCATGCAGGCCGCGGCCAATCTGGCCTTTGCCTGGCTGGCCGGTCAGGGGCCGTCGATCCCGGCGCTGACCGTGACCATCGCGCTGGAAAACCTGACCTCGGCCATGGCGACGGCGGCCTTCGTCGCCTATCTGTCTGGGTTCTGCGACCGCGCCTACAGCGCCACACAATACGCCCTGTTGTCGGCCTTCGCGGCCTTGGGGCGAAAGATCTTCGTCGCCGGCGGCGGCGAGGCGGCGCAGGTCTTGGGCTGGAAACTCTATTTCGTCGGCACCACCATGGCGGCGATCCCGGCCCTTTTGGTTTTGCTCTGGCTCATGAACCGGGACCGGCATTTCCGCTAATCGATCATCCCGCGCGGGTCATTTTGTATACAAAGTGCGGGACTCTTTTTGCAAAAGCGGCCAAAATCCGGGCAATCAAAAACGCTAACCCAACTCTATCCCGGAGGATCCATCTCTTGCGCGCCACCACTCAGCTTCGCCAGCTTCTCAAATCCAAGGAAACCTTGGTCGTTCCCGGCTGCTACGACGCCATGTCCGCGAAGGTCATGGAACTGGTCGGTTTTTCCGCCGTCTACATGACCGGCTACGGCACCTCGCTGGCCCTGCTCGGCATGCCCGACGCAGGCCTGGCGACGATGACGGAAATGCATCTCAATGCGCGCTACATGGCGAACGCGGTCAAGGTGCCGTTGATCGCCGACGCCGACAACGGCTACGGCAACGCCATCAACGTGATCCGCTGCGTGCGCGAATACATTCAAACGGGGGCGGCGGCGATCCATATCGAGGATCAGGCCATTCCCAAGCGCTGCGGCCATGTCGCCGGGCGGCGCGTGATCCCCATGGCGGAAGCGGTCGGCAAGTACCGCGCGGCGGCCGACGTCCGCGACGAACTTGATCCCGATTTCGTGCTGATCGCGCGCACCGACGCCCGGGGTGCCCACGGCGGCAATCTGGACATCGCCATCGAACGCGCCAACGCCTATCTGGAAGCCGGTGCGGACATCGCCTTCGTCGAAGGCCCGACCACGCGGGACGAGGTCGAGCGCATCTGCAAGGAAGTGAACGGCCCGATCCTCTACAATCAGACCGGCGTGTCGCCGCGCTTTACCTCCGACGAGATGACGGCGCTCGGCATCGCCCTGACCATTCTGCCGGGGGCGGCCCATCGGGCGACCCTGAAGGCCCTCTATTCCTTCGCCGCCGACATGAAGGAACGCGGCCCCATGGTCGAAGCCGAACTGTTCGATTCCCTGAAGGGTCACCCGGTCGGCGACTTCCACACCTTCGCCGGCTTCGATCAGATCATGAAATGGGAAGAGGCCTATATGGACGAAGCGGAACTGGAGAAATACCAGGACTCCGTGGGCTTTCAGCCGGGCAGCAAAACCTGAGCACCGGGCATCCGGCGCGAAAGCCGTATTGCGCATAAACGCGATAGTTAGTCCGCGGCGGCCGCGGCCGTCTCGCCGCGCACCTTGGCAAGCGCCGCGTCGATGGTTGTCTCGAAGGTGACCAGGGGCGGCGTGATTTCGTGATTGCTCAGGTCGCGGCGCACGCTGTCCGACACGCCGGTCAGGATCACGGCGACGCCTTGGCGCTGCGCCTTCTTGGCCAGGCCGTCGATGGTGTTGGCGGCCGTCGAATCCAGGAACGGCACGGCGGCGAGATCGATGATCAGTGCCTTATGGGTGTCGGAAATGCGCTCCAGCACCGAGCCGATGGACGCCGCCGCCCCGAAGAAGAAGGCGCCGACGATGCGGTAGACGACGACGTCAGGGTCGGCGGCATCGTCCTCGTCATAGGGTTTGCGGCCCCCGTTGGCGTCGTCGGCCTTGTCTTCGGCGACGAAGGGCTGGTGGGTCTCGACCGCCGTGGTCTTGGACATGCGGTGGATGAACAGCACCGATCCCAGCGCGAAGCCGACGACGATGGCTTCCGTGAGGTCGCGGAAGATGGTCAGGCCCAGGGTCGCGAGCAGCACCAGGGCGTCGCCGCGTGACGCGCGGATCAGGGTCGCGAAGGCGTGCTTCTCAATCATCTTCCAGGCGACGATGGCAAGCACCCCGGCCAGGCTGGCGAGCGGGATATAGGCGGCAAGTGGTGCGGCCACCAGAATGAAGCCCAGCAGGAACAGGGAATGCATGATCCCGGCGACGGGGCCGTGGGCGCCGGCGCGCACGTTGGTCGCCGTGCGCGCGATGGTGCCGGTGACACAAATGCCGCCGAACAGCCCGGATCCGACGTTGGCGATGCCTTGCGCCACCAGTTCGCAGTTGGAGCGGTGCCGCCGCCCGGTCATGCCGTCGGCGACCACGGCCGAGAGCAGGGATTCGATGGCGCCCAGAAGCGCGAAGGCGACCGCATTGGGGAGTACGGCCTGAACCTTGATCCAGGTCACCTCGGGCAGGGCCGGCAGGGGCACGCCCTGGGGGATGCCGCCGAAGCGGGTGCCGATGGTTTCAACCGGCAGGTTGAGAACGCCGGTTGCCAGGGCGGCGCCTGCGACCGCGATCAACATGCCGGGCCAGCGCGGCAGAAACCGCGACATCCCGGCGATGATCAGCACCGTGCCGGCGGACAGCGCGAGCGCGGCGCCGTTGACGCTTGGCAGCCCCCGCCACAGCACGGGCAGCTTGTCCAGCAAGGGGCCCGGTTCGGGCACGGCAAGCGTCAGGCCCAACAGGTCCCGGACCTGGCTGGCGAAGATGATGACGGCGATCCCGGCCGTGAACCCCACGGTCACCGGATAGGGAATGAACTTGATATAGGTGCCGAGTCTGAGAACCCCCACGCCGGTCAGGATCACGCCCGCCAGAAGGGTCGCCAGGATCAGGCCGTCCATGCCGTGTTGATGCACCGTGCCCGCGACCAGCACGATGAAGGCGCCGGCCGGACCGCCGATCTGGAACCGGCTGCCGCCCAGCAGCGAGACGAAAAAACCGCCGATGATGGCGGTGTAAAGGCCCTGCGCCGGGGTCGCGCCCGAGGCGATGGCGATGGCCATGGACAGGGGCAGGGCGACGATGGCGACGGTCAGACCCGCGACCGCATCGGCGCGCAGGTTGGCGAGGCTGTAGCCCTCGCGCAGCACCGTCACCAGCTTGGGCGTGAACAGGTCGGCGGCGGAGGCGGGGGCCGCCGACCCGGCGGATTTCAGGGGCATGGAGGTACGGCAATCTTTTGTGCAAAGGCAGTAAAGCACAGTTTTTTGCAGTAAAATACCCGGCGGGTCAAGGGGGCCTTAGAAACTGCGCCCGGCGTTGGCGGTGTAGAAGCTCCGCATCAGGTCGAAGGCGACATTGCCGGCGGTGGCCAGGGCGTCGAGATCGTCCGCGTTGCGGATGTCGTGAAACCCGGGTTCGTCCCGCAGGTCATCGACGGCAAAGGCCCGGTACCCCATGGACCAGTCGGGAAAGGCGCGGGCCGGGACGTCGCGGCTGAACAGGATGGAAAACGACGTGTTGCGGCCGTCTGCGAGGATGTTGTCGACCAATTGTCCGATGTCCGCCTGCGCGCCTTCGATGCACTGTATGAAGTGCCGTTCGATATAAAACAGCAGCCCGGTCACGCTGTGCTTCTGGTTCAGGTCGCGGGCCTCGGCAAGGAGATCACGCAAATCCTTGGCGCTCATCTCGCGGGTGGCGCGGCTGTGGTACAGAACCTGTCGGAACATTCGGCTGAACCCTCTCGAACAGTCTCAACGGAACGTAACACCAACCAGACCCTCGGCCAAATTCATCCTCATTTTGGCCTTTCAAGGTGGTGCGCGGGCGGTAACCAGGGGTTTGCCTTTTGTTGCACTGCAACATATACTCCGGCCCCTCTTGAACGGCGCGACCTGGCCAAGGAAGGGCAACGCGATGAACATGGACAAAATCCCGGTCGGTGAAAATCCGCCCTACGACGTCAACGTCATCATCGAAATCCCCATGGGGGGCAATCCGGTGAAGTACGAGCTGGATAAGGAATCGGGGGCGATGTACGTCGACCGCTTCCTGCATACGGCCATGTACTATCCGTCCAACTACGGCTTTATCCCCCATACCCTGTCCGATGACGGCGACCCCACGGACGCCATGGTCCTGGGTCAGGTGCCGGTGCAGCCGGGGGTCATCATCCGCTCGCGGCCCATCGGTGTGCTGATGATGGAAGACGAAGGCGGCCTGGATGAAAAGATCCTCTGCGTGCCCGTCGACGACCTGCATCCCTATTACGGCAACGTCGGCAGCTACCGCGACCTGCGCCCGGTGATGCTCGACCAGATCGCCCATTTCTTCGAACACTACAAGGATCTGGAACGCGGCAAATGGGCCAAGATCAAGGGCTGGGGCGAAGCCGAACAGGCCATGGACCTGATCCGCGAAGCCATGGACCGCGCCAAGGCCAAGGGCTGACCGTCATCTAGGCTCAGGTCGCCTGCCCTGGTAGGCTGGCGCCATGCCCTCGCACGACCGCTTGTCCGTGGTCGAGGCCGACATCACGACCCTCGACCTGGACGCCATCGTCAACGCGGCCAACGAACAGTTGGCGCCGGGCGGCGGCGTGTGCGGCGCCATTCACCGCGCCGCCGGCCCGGCCTTGGCGCGGGACTGCCGGGCGCTCGGCGGCTGTCCCACGGGCCAGGCACGGATCACCCGGGGACATGGCCTTGCGGCCCGCTTCGTGATCCACGCCGTCGGCCCCGTGTGGCACGGCGGGGGTGCGGGCGAGGACGGCCTGCTGGCCGCCGCCTACCAACACTCCCTTGCCCTCGCCCGCGACAATGACCTCGCGTCTATCGCCTTTCCCGCCCTCTCCACCGGCATCTTCGGCTTTCCGGCCGACCGCGCCGCGGCCATCGCCGTGGCGGCCTGCTGCGAATTCCTTGACGCCGACGCCCTGCCGGAACGGGTGGTGTTCTGCTGCTTTGGGGCCGAAAGCGCGGCCCTGCATCGCCAAGCTTTGGCGGACATGCATCCGGGATAAAAAGAAGGCGGGCCTAAGGGCGCCGCCTTCAAGGAAGAAGCCGCTGAAAAAACCCAGCGGCGGGGGTGTGGCGGCGCGGAAGCGCGCATCCGGATGACCGGATGCTAGGGCGCGGCCGTGACCGGCTCGTGACGCCTCCGTGAATCCTTTATGGAAAGGAGATCAGCCGACGTTGGCCTGATGCGCCGTCAGCACCGCCATGGTCGAGATATCCGATGCCGAGGCATCCATCTGCACCACCTGGGCGGGCTTGGCAAAGCCCAGCAGGATCGGCCCCAGCACCGTTGCCCCGCCGACCGCCGACAGCAGGCGGGCAGAAATGCGTGACGAATGCAGGCCCGGCATGACCAGAACGTTGGCCGGCCCGGACAGGCGGCAGAACGGATAGTTGGCCATCAGGTCCGGGTTCAGTGCCACCCCCGCACTCATTTCCCCGTCGTATTCGAAAGACACGTCGCGGCGGTCGAGCACGCCGACGGCGTCGCGCATGGTTTCCGCATGGGGCAGGTCCGGGTTGCCGAAATTGGCGAAGGAGATCATGGCGACACGCGGTTCATGCCCCATGGCCCGGGCGACCATGGCCCCCCCTTCGGCGAAATCGGCGAGCCGGTCCGGCGAAGGCGCGACGTTGACCGCCGTGTCGGTGATGAACAGCGCCCGCCCGTCCTTGGTCAGCACGATGGACACGCCGAACACCGGCTTGCCGCCGCCGACCTCGAGCACCCGCGAGATGTCCTTCAACGACACCATGTAATGGCGCGTCAGGCCGGTGACCATGCCGTCGGCGTCGCCGGCTTCGACCATGCAGGCGGCGAACACGTTGCGGTTGTTGTTGACCCGGCGTTGGGCGTCGCGGCGCAACGCCCCCCGGCGCTGCTCCTTGCGGTAGAGGGTTTCCGTATAGGCTTCGTTCTTGGCCGACAGCTTCGCGTTGGCGATTTCGATGCCGTCGGGGGCGGGCAGGCCCAGGTCGGCGATCTTGGCCTTGATGGCGTCCTCGCGGCCGACCAGGATCGGCGTGCCGTAGCCCTGGTTGAAGAACGAATAGGCGGCGCGGATGACTTTCTCTTCCTCGCCCTCGGCGAACACGATGCGTTTGGGCTGGGCCTTGACCTTGTCGAAGATGGCCTGCAGCGACCCCGCCGTGGGGTCGAGCCGCGCCGCCAGTTCGCCCGCATAGGCATCCATGTCGGCGATCGGCTTTTGCGCGACGCCTGAATCCATGGCCGCCTGGGCCACGGCCTTGGGCACGGCCCAGATCAGGCGCGGATCGAAGGGGGTCGGGATCAGATAGTCGCGGCCGTAACTGAGGCGCGATCCCGAATAGGCGGCATCGACCTCGTCCGGCACGTCCTGGCGGGCGAGGTCAGCCAGCGCCTTGGCGGCCGCGATCTTCATCTCTTCGTTGATGGTGCTGGCGCGCACGTCCAAGGCCCCCCGGAAGATATAGGGGAAGCCCAGCACGTTGTTGATCTGGTTGGGGTAATCGGACCGTCCCGTGGCGATGATCGCGTCGTCGCGGACTTCCCGCACCTCCTCGGGCCAGATTTCCGGCACCGGGTTGGCCATGGCGAAAATCAGGGGATTGGGTGCCATGGCCGCGATCATTTCCTTCTTCACCGTGTCGGGGCCGGACAGGCCGACGAACACGTCGGCCCCCTTCAGGGCGTCGGCCAGGGTGCGGGCGTCGGTCTTCACCGCATGCTTGGACTTCCACTGGTTCATGCCCTCGGTGCGGCCCTCGTAAATCACGCCCTTGGAATCACACAGGATCACCTGGCTGGCCGGCAACCCCATGGATTGAAACAACTCAACACAGGCGATGGAGGCGGCCCCCGCGCCGTTGACCACCATGTGCACGTCCTTGATGTCGCGCCCGGTCAGGTGCAGGCCGTTGATCAGCCCCGCCGCCGTGATGATCGCCGTGCCGTGCTGGTCGTCGTGGAACACGGGAATGTCCAACAGTTCCTTCAGGCGCTCCTCGATGATGAAGCATTCGGGGGCCTTGATGTCTTCCAGGTTGATGCCGCCGAAGGCCTTGCCCAGATAGCGCACGCAGTTGACGAACTCGTCCACGTCCTCGGTGTTGAGTTCAAGATCGATGCCGTCGATATCGGCGAAACGCTTGAACAGGACCGCCTTGCCCTCCATCACCGGGGTCGCCGCCGCCGCCCCGATATTGCCGAGCCCCAGCACCGCCGTGCCGTTGGAAATGATGGCGACCTTGTTGCCGCGCGCCGTGAATTCGTAGCCCTTGGTTTCGTCCTTCTGGATTTCCAGGCAGGGGGCCGCGACGCCCGGCGAATAGGCCAGGGTCAGGTCGCGCTGGGTGGTCAACGGCTTGGTCGCCGATATCTCCATCTTGCCCGGGCGGCCCCGCGCATGCATGCGCAGCGCGTCCTGGTACATCATGTCGTCGGCTTGTTTTTTCATGGTGATGGTGTCTCTTCCCAATTGGTCGTGCCGCCGCGTTCATCCGGCGTGCGTCGGGCCCTGACGCCGACCCCACGGGGACGGCGGCCGAGGGCCGGTTCGGTTTCGTTTGGACGGTGGCGGCGGCCCAAGTTCCGCCGCGGTTACCCAGAGTGCTCCTTGGTCGTGTGGTCTTCGTTCGGTTTATGCGAAACTAAATTACATTTGCAAGACGAAATTTGAAAGTATCGTATTTATTTGATCCTGCAAAGCCAAGATTACCCGGTCGGTTTTCGCCAGATTTCCACAAGCCACCCCCTGCCTTCCCTTGCGTCCGCCGGTGCCAAATGTGGTAGGCTCAGCCATCCTGGGCGCTGTAGTGAACATAATTAAATCAGGCGAGTTATGCCTCCCGACGACATCGCGCCCCTATCCGACGACGACGATCTGACGCCAGCCGAAAGCGACACCGGCGGCCAGGGCGGACCTGCGTCCGGGGATGTCGCCGTCACCCCGATGATGGCCCAATTCCTGGAGATCAAGGCGGCCCATCCGGGCGCCTTGCTGTTCTACCGCATGGGCGATTTCTACGAGATGTTCTTCGACGACGCCGTCAAGGCGGCGCAGACCCTGGACATCGCGCTGACCAAGCGCGGCAAGCATCTGGGCGACGACATCCCCATGTGCGGCGTGCCCGTGCATTCCCACGAAAGCTATCTGACGCGCCTGATCCGGGCCGGCCACAAGGTCGCGATCTGCGAGCAGATCGAAGACCCGGCCGAAGCCAAGAAGCGGGGGTCGAAATCCGTCGTCAAACGCGCGGTGCAGCGCATCGTCACTCCGGGCACGATCACCGAGGACACGCTGCTGGACGCGCGGTCCCACAACTATCTTTGCGCCGTGGCGGCCGCGCAATCGGATCTGGGCTTGGCCTGGATCGACATGTCGACGGGAGATTTCCTGACCCAGCCGGTTTCCGCCGCCACCCTGGGGGCGGCGTTGGCGCGTATCGACGCGGGCGAATTGCTCTGCGCCGACCGGATTTTGGAAATGCCCGATCTGTTTGAGACCTTCGCCGATTGGAAAGACCGCCTGACGCCCCTGCCCGCCGCCCGCTTCGACAGCGCCAACGGCGAAAAGCGTCTGAAGGACCTGTTCCATGTCGGCACGCTGGCGGGCTTCGGCGCGTTCTCCCGGGCGGAACTCGCCGCTGCCGGGGCGCTCGTCGACTATGTGGAACTGACCCAGAAGGGCAAGGTGCCGCGCCTGGCCCCGCCGCGCCAATTGTCCGCGGGTGCTGTCATGGGCATCGATGCGGCCACCCGGCGCAATCTGGAACTGACCCGCACCATGACCGGCGAACGCCGGGGATCGCTGCTTGACGTCATCGACCGCACCATGACGGGGGCGGGGGCCAGGCTTCTGGCGGCCCGGCTGTCGGCCCCGCTGACCGACCCGGCCGCCATTGCCGAACGGCTCGACGCCGTCGAATTCTTCTTTGACGACGCGCGGCTTTCCGACGACCTGCGCGCCGCCTTGTCGCAGGTGCCGGATGTCGCCCGCGCCCTGTCGCGCATTTCGCTGGGCAGGGGCGGGCCGCGGGATCTTGCCGCCGTCCGGGACGGGCTGATCCAGGCCTCGGCCCTTCGGGGGTTGTTGCAGGGGGCCCGGGGTCTGGTGCCCAAGGCCGTGGCCGAGGCCATGACCGACCTGGGCGAACACGGGCAATTGACCGACCGGCTGGGCCGGGCGCTTGCCGACGACCTGCCGCTCCTGGCCCGCGACGGCGGCTTCATCCGCCAGGGCTATGCCCCGGCGTTGGACGAACACCGCCAACTGCGCGACGACAGCCGCAAACTGATCGCGGGCTTGCAGGCCCGCTATGCCGAGGAAACGGGCATTCCGGCGCTCAAGATCAAGCACAACAACGTGCTGGGCTATTTCATCGAGGTCGCGGCCAAGCAGGCCGACCGCATCAAGACCGGCAAGACGGAGGACGGCGACAGCCCCTTCATCCACCGCCAGAGCATGGCGAATGCGATGCGGTTTTCCACGGTCGAACTGGCCGATCTGGAATCGCGCATCGCCAAGGCCGCCGATCGAGCCCTGGCGCTGGAACTGGAACTGTTCACCGATCTGGTCAACGAGGTCACGGGCCGGGCCCGGGAAATCGCGCTCGCTGCCGACGCCCTGGCACGTCTCGACGTTGCGTCGGCCCTGGGTGCCTTGGCGCTGGAGCGGCGTTATGTGCGGCCCCTGGTCGACGGCTCGAAAACCTTCCGCATCGAAGGCGGCCGTCATCCGGTGGTCGAGGCGGCGCTGTCGCGTCAGGGTGATGGTGCTTTCGTCGCCAACGATTGCGACCTGACTCCGGCGGACGAGCAGGGCGGCGGCGGGGACGGCCCCGGCGGGCGGCTCTGGGTTTTGACCGGCCCCAACATGGCCGGTAAATCGACTTTCCTGCGCCAGAACGCGCTGATCGCCGTGCTGGCGCAGATGGGCGCCTTCGTGCCGGCGGCCTCGGCGCATATCGGCGCGGTCGATCAATTGTTCTCCCGCGTCGGTGCCGCCGACGATCTGGCGCGCGGGCGGTCCACCTTCATGGTCGAGATGGTCGAAACGGCGGCGATCCTCAACCAGGCCGGGCCCAAGGCCCTGGTCATTCTGGACGAAATCGGGCGCGGCACGGCGACCTACGATGGCCTGTCCATCGCCTGGGCGGTGGTCGAACACCTGCACGACGTCAACGCCTGCCGGGGTCTGTTCGCGACCCACTATCACGAACTGACGCAACTGTCGGGCCGCCTCGCCGAACTGGCGCCCCATTCCATGCGCGTGAAGGAATGGCAGGGCGACGTGGTGTTCCTGCACGAGGTCGCCCCCGGCACCGCCGACCGGTCCTACGGTATCCATGTCGGCCAGCTGGCGGGCCTGCCCGCCGCCGTCACGGCGCGCGCCGAACAGGTTCTGGAAAAGTTGGAGGCCGGCGACGGCTCCCCCCGCGCGGCGGACCTCGCCGACGACCTGCCGCTGTTTTCCGCGACGCCGCCGCGTGGGCCGGGCAGCAAGGCGTCGACGCGCGGCCCATCGCCCGTGGACGACGCGGTCAGCACCCTGAATCCGGATGAAATGACGCCTAAACAGGCGCTCGACTTCCTGTATAATCTGAAAAATCTGGCGCCCGGCACCGACTGACGGCCGCCCGCATCCCTTGCAAACACCCCAACGGCGTGGGTGTTTCACCTTCCTGCGTGCTATGAAGGGCGCCATGAGCCGTACCACGATCAAAGACCCCCGCGCGATCATCGACCGCAAGGCGCTGACCAAGAAGCTGGACGATCTCGCCGGCTGGTCCGGCTATACGCCCAAGAGTCAGGGCGAGGTGCTGGCCGTCTTCAAGGATGCCCATGCCCAGGGCTGGGAAGAGGTCAAACGCCGTTTCGAAGCCGGCAAGCTGACCGGCCCGGAAGCGACCCGCGCCCATGCCCATCTGATGGATCAGATTATCCGCACGGTCCACGACTTTGCCGATAAATGGGTCTATCCCTCGGCCAATCCGACCACAGGCGAGACGCTGACCATTATCGCCACGGGCGGCTACGGGCGGGGCGAACTGGCGCCGTTTTCCGACATCGATCTGATGTTCCTGCTGCCCTACAAGATGACGCCGCGCACGGAACAGATCGTCGAATTCACGCTTTATATGTTGTGGGATCTGGGGCTCAAGGTCGGCCATGCCACGCGCTCGGTCGACGAGGCCGTGCGCCTGGCCAAGGAAGACCTGACCATCCGCACATCGTTGCTGGAGGCGCGCTGGCTGTGGGGTGACGAAACCCTGTTCGACAAATTCCGCCAGGCCTTCTGGGACGAGGTCGCCGAGGGTTCGGGCATGGCCTATGTCGAACAGAAGCTGGCCGAGCGCGACAACCGCCACGACAAGATGGGCGACACGCGTTACGTGCTGGAGCCCAACATCAAGGAAGGCAAGGGCGGGCTGCGCGATTTGCAGACCCTGATCTGGATCGCCAAGTACCTGTACCGCGTCAACAACATGAATGACCTGGTCGGCGAGGGGGTGTTCACCAAGGACGATCTCAAGCTGTTTGAAAAAGCCGAGAACTTCCTGTGGACCGTGCGCTGCCATCTGCACTTCCTGGCGGGCCGGCCGGAAGAACGCCTGAGCTTCTCCGTGCAGAAGGAAATCGCTCAGCGCTTGGGCTACCGCGACCACGCCGGAACCAACGGCGTCGAGCGCTTCATGAAGCATTACTTCCTGATCGCCAAGGACGTGGGCGACATTACGCGCATCCTCTGCGCGGTTCTGGAACATCAGCACAAGAAGGCGGCCAAGCGGTTCCGCCTGCCGTTCTTCCGTTTTTCCGAACCGGACGTGCCGGGCTTCAAGATCGACGGCGGCCGCCTGACCGTGGAAAACAAGAAGGCCTTCGCCGACGACCCGATAAAGTTGGTCGGCCTGTTCCACGCGGCGCAGAAGCACGGCCTGGATGTCCACCCGGAAGCGCTTCGCCTGGTCACCCAGAACCTGAAGCTGGTCGACGCCAAGCTGCGCCGTAACAAGGAGGCCAACCGCCTGTTCCTTGAAATGCTGACGGGGAAGGATCCGGTCACCACCCTGATGCGGTTCAACGAAGCGGGTGTGTTCGGGCGTTTCGTTCCCGACTTCGGGCGGGTCGTGGCGCAGATGCAATACGACATGTATCACGTCTATACGGTCGACGAGCACACCATCCGCGCCATCGGCCTTCTGGAAGGGATCGAGACGGGACGCCTGAAGGAAGACCATCCGGTCAGCTGCGAGGTGATCTCGGAAATCCAATCGCGGGAAGCGCTCTACGTTTCGGTCCTGCTGCACGACATCGCCAAGGGCCGGGGCGGCGACCATTCGGAACTGGGGGCCGAGGTCGCGATGAAGCTCTGCCCCCGGTTCGGCCTCAACGCCTGGGAGACGGAGACCGTGTCCTGGCTGGTGCGCCACCATCTGCTGATGTCGGCGACCGCGTTCAAGCGCGATCTGGACGACCCCAAGACGATCCAGGATTTCTGTGACCTGGTGCAGTCGCCGGAACGCCTGCGCTTGCTCTTGTGCCTGACCGTGGTCGACATCCGCGCCGTCGGCCCCAACGTTTGGAACAACTGGAAGGCGGGCCTGCTGCGCGAACTGTATTGGCAGGCCAAGGCCGTCCTGACCGGTGACGCGCCGGGCGAACGGCGCAAGACCCGGGTCGCCCGGGCCAAGGCGGCGCTGGAACAGGCGCTTGCCAAATGGCCTGCGAAGGACCGGGAGGAGCACCTTGCCCGTGGCACGGATACCTATTGGCTGGCCGCCGACACGGCGACCCAGGTGCGCCATGCCGAATTGGTGCGCAAGGCGGAAAAGGACAAGGCCGACCTGACCATCGCCATGACCGTGGATAAGACCCGCGCCGCCAACGAGATCATCGTTTATACGGCCGACCATCCGGGCCTGTTCGCCAATATCGCGGGCGCCCTGTCGCTGGCCGGGGTGTCGGTGCTGGACGCCAAGATCGCGACCCTGACCAACGGCATGGCGCTGGATACCTTTTGGGTTCACGACGCGGCCGGCATGGCGATCGACGAGAAAGGCCAGATGGGCCGCATGACCCAGCGCATCGAGGATGCCTTGCGCGGTAAACGCGACCCGGCCCGCGAATTGAAGAAGGAACCGGACGCGGTGTTCCCGGACAAGTCCCGCGCTTTCGCCATCTCGCCTCGCGTGATCATGGATAACCAAGCGTCCAACACCCATACGGTCATCGAAATCAACGGCCATGATCGGCCGGGCTTTCTTTACGACGTGACCTCGGTGCTGACCCAGGAAGGCCTGCAGATCGCCTCGGCCCAGATCACCACCTACGGCGAGCGGGTGGTCGACGTGTTCTATGTGAAGGACATCTTCGGTCTCAAGATCCGTCATGCGGACAAGCTGAAATCGATCGAGACGCGCCTGCTGGAACGCATCGGCGGCAAGAAAGCCGTGAAGGCGGCGGCCAAGGCCGACAAGGCGAACAAGGCGGAAGCCCCGGCCAAGGGGTCGGCAAAAGCCTCTGCCAAGACGCCGTCCAAGCCCTCCGCCAAATCCGCCGCCAAGGGTGCGAAGGATGCCAAGCCCGCCCCGGCGGTCAAGGCCAAGACGGCCGCGAAAGCCCCGGCCAAGACCGCGACGAAGCCTGCCGCCAAAGCCTCCGCCAAGGACAAGCCCGCCGCGAAGACGAAGCCCGGCGGCAAGGCGTCCGGTAATTCGGTGGAAGCGGCCGAATAAGGGGCGGCCCGCCCGGTTCGCCTAAAGCCTTGTCATCGCCCCAATCCCGGCGTACCAGCGTGCCATGAACCTGTTGAAGGCCATCACGACCGTCGGCGGCTTCACGATGCTGAGCCGCGTATTCGGCTTCGTCCGCGACATGCTGATCGCCAATTTCCTGGGCGCCGGCATGGTCGCCGATGCCTTTGTCGTCGCCTTCCGCCTGCCCAACCTGTTCCGCCGCCTGTTCGCCGAAGGGGCCTTCGCGGCTGCTTTCGTGCCGCTGTTCGCGCGCGAGCTGGAGGCGGGCGACGGCGCCGGGGCTGAAGCGCGGGCGGCGGCCCGGGCCCGGGCCCGTGCCTTCGCCGACGAGGCCATGACCCTGCTGGCTCTGGTGCTGGTCGCCTTCGTCGCGGTGATGGAACTGATCATGCCCTGGGCCATGGTCGTGCTCGCGGGCGGGTTCGACGCCGTGCCCGGCAAGATGGAGATGGCGACGGAACTGTCGCGCATCGCCTTTCCCTATCTGCTGTTCATCTCTCTGGTGTCGCTGCAATCGGGGGTTCTCAATTCGCTTGGTCAATTCGCCGCCGCGGCGGCAGCACCCGTGCTGTTGAACCTTTGCCTGATCGCGGCTTTGCTGGGCCTGACGGGCCATGTGGAAACGCCGGGCCATGCGTTGGCCTGGGGCGTGTTCGCGGCCGGGGTGGCGCAATTCGCCTGGCTTGCCTGGTTCTGCCGCCGACAGGGATTTCCGCTCCGTCTGGTACGGCCCCGCTGGACGGAAAAGGTCGCGTTGCTGATCAAGCGCATCCTGCCCGTGGTATTCGGCGCCTCGCTCTATCAGGTCAACCTGCTGATCGGCACCATCCTCGCGACCTATGTTTCCGACGGGGCCGTGTCCTACCTTTATTATGCCGACCGGGTGACGCAACTGCCCTTGGGCGTGGTCGGCGTTGCCGTGGGCACGGCGCTGCTGCCGCTTCTGGCGCGTCAGTTGAAGGCCGGGGACGACGCGGCCGCCCAGAACAGCCAGAACCGGGGCCTGGAATTCGCGCTACTGCTGACCCTGCCGGCCGCTGCCGCCTGCCTGGTTATTCCCGACGAGATCATCCGCGTGCTGTTCGAACGAGGGGCTTTCGGCGCCGAGGCCACGGCGGCGACGGCATCGGCGCTGTTCGCCTATGCCACGGGGCTGCCGGCCTATGTGCTGATCCGCGTGCTGGCCCCGGGGTTCTACGCGCGTGAAGATACGTCGACGCCTGTGCGCATCGCCATCGCGGCCATGGTCGTCAACATTGTGCTCATGCTGGTGCTGATGAAGCCGATGGGTCATGTCGGCATCGCGCTCGCGGCCTCGGCCTCGGCCTGGCTCAACACCCTGTTGCTCGCCATCGTGCTGGTGAAGCGGGGGCACTTCGCCCTCGACGCCCGCCTGCGGGGCCGCCTGCCCCGTATCCTGCTGGCGACGGCGGGCATGGTCGGGGTGCTTGAGATTGCGCGCCAGAATTTGGGCTTCATGATGACCGGCGCCACGGCGCAGCAGATCTTGGGCCTGGTCCTGCTGGTTGTCCTGGGCCTGATCGCCTTTGCGGTCTTCGCGCTGGCGCTGCGGGCGGCGGGCCTGAAGGATGCCAAGTCCATGTTGCGGGCGAAGGACCTGTAACGCCCCACCTCCCCAAAGCCCAAGGCTTGACCAATTCAGGCCCAACGGCGATAACCGGCGCGCGTTTTCGACCATTCATTTCAAGGACCAGCCACATGCGGCGCATCTTTTCCGGCGTTCAGCCGACAGGGAACCTTCACCTGGGCAACTACCTGGGCGCCATCCGCAACTGGGTGCATTTGCAGCAGGATTACGAGGACTGTCTGTTCTGCGTCGTCGACCTGCACGCCATCACCGTGTGGCAGGACCCGGCGCAGCTGCGCAGCAGCACCCGCGAGGTCGCCGCCGCCATGATCGCCGCCGGCATCGACGCCGAGAAATCCGTGATCTTCAACCAGTCCCAGGTGCCCGCCCATGCGGAACTGGCCTGGGTCTTCAATTGCGTGGCGCGCATGGGCTGGCTCAACCGCATGACCCAGTTCAAGGAAAAGGCCGGCAAGAACAAGGAAAATGCCTCCGTCGGGCTGTTCGCCTACCCCAACCTGATGGCCGCGGACATCCTGGCCTACAAGGGAACGCACGTGCCCGTCGGCGACGACCAGAAACAGCATCTGGAATTGGCCCGCGACATCGCCCAGAAATTCAACAACGATTTCGGCGTGGATTTCTTCCCCGTGGTCGAACCCCTGATCTTCGGCGAGGCGACGCGGGTCATGTCGCTGCGCGACGGGTCCAAGAAGATGAGCAAGTCCGACCCCTCGGATCAGTCGCGCATCACCCTGACCGACGACGCCGACGCCATCGCCAAAAAGGTGCGCAAGGCCAAGACCGACCCGGATGCCCTGCCGACGTCAAAGGACGGGTTCGACGGCCGGCCCGAGGCCGCCAACCTGATGGGCATCTACGCCGCCCTGTCCGGTCAGGACCTGGCCCAGGTCATCCAGGACCACGGCGGCCACCAGTTTTCCCAGTTCAAGCAGGATCTGGCCGACCTGATGGTCGATAAGCTGCAACCCATCACGGCGGAGATGCGCCGATTGGCCGATGATCCCGGCTATATCGATGGCGTGCTGAAGCAGGGCGCCGAAAAGGCGCGGGCCCTGTCCGAGCCGGTCATGGCCGAAGTCCACGACATCGTCGGCTTCCTGCGCCCGTGAGCAATAATCCCTGATATACTTGACCCCGTTTGTCGGACTTGATTGCGGACGGCATCGGTCCCATGTTAGGGCCAAGCACCGCCGGAACATGTCCGGCAACGAATGACGGCCGAACGGCCGATAACGCGGAGACCAAGACCCATGTTCATCCAAACGGAAACCACCCCGAATCCGGCGACCCTGAAGTTCCTGCCCGGCTGCACGGTGATGGCGGAAGGCACCGCCAACTTCGCCGAGGCGGCCTCCGTCGGGCGCTCGCCGCTGGCCCAGACGCTGTTCGCGGTCGAGGGCGTGACCGGCGTGTTCTTCGGCCATGACTTCATCACCGTGACCAAGGCCGAAGACAAGGAATGGGATACCCTGAAGCCGCGCATCCTGGGCGGTATCATGGAACATTTCACCAAAGGCCTGCCGGTGATTACCGAGGGCGCGGAAGACGCGGCCGAATCGACCGCCGATGACACGGAAATCGTGACCCAGATCAAGGAGTTGCTGGAAACCCGGGTGCGCCCTGCGGTGGCCCAGGACGGCGGCGACATCATCTACCACGGGTTCGAGGACGGCATCGTCTACCTGCAGATGCAGGGGGCCTGCTCGGGCTGTCCGTCGTCGACGGCGACCCTGAAGCACGGCATCGAAAACATGCTGCGCTACTACGTGCCCGAGGTGAAGGAAGTCCAGGCCGTCATGTAAGACCGGCCTTTCGGGGGCGCCGTAACGGGGCCCCCGATCGGTGGATAAAAATTCCTTGCCGCGACTTATGACTTTGGTGATATAAGGCGCGCCGTTAACTATAATACGAGGAAGCGGTGTACAGCCCATCCCGGAGCAAACCGGCGCACTGACGACCGGACCGGGCTTTGTCGAATCCTTGAGGGAGAATTTGACAATCGGACCAGGGGCGGCCTTCGCAATCAGGTCTCCTTCTCTACCTTCAGAAACGTTCTTCCATCCAAGCACCCTGGGCATTGCTGTGAAATAGGTGCGGAAGACGGCCTTGGCCGATTCGAAGATCACATGAACACGTTTTTTGAACGCACGGTGATGACGGTTGTGCTTACGACCGCGGTCACCGCCGGCTACCTTGCCATTGAACGGGCCCCCCAGGCGTCCGTCCCGCCGACGACGGCGGCCGCCGTCGCTGCCGGTCAGGCGAATGCCCACGCGCGTGCCGACGGATCGGAGCAGGATACCGGCGCCGATCTTCAGATGATGGCGACGGGGGCGGGCGGCAATCTCGTGATTCCGCCCCGTCGGCCCGAATTCAAGCGCCAGCCTAAGGATTCGGTGACGGCGCTGCATGACTGGTTCGCCGAACTGAACTACGACCTCGAACATATTCAAAACGGCAATGCCCATGTCCCGCCGGCTTTCCTGGCGTCGCTGCCGCCGGACCTTGGCAACGTGCCGGAAACGGCCATGCGCAAGCGTCTGTTCTTTCAGGCCGTGTTGCCGCTGATCCTGCGCGCCAACCAGGAAATCCTGACCGACCGCAAGCGCCTGTGGCAGTTGCACGCCGACCAGCGCCTGGGCCGCCATATCGCCCCGTCCGACCGTTTGTGGCTGAAGGCGATGGCCGAACGCTATAAGGTGCCGGCGGACAATCTGTCTCTCTTGATCCGTCGCATCGACGTGATCCCGCCGTCCATGGCGCTTGCCCAGGCGGCCGAGGAAAGCGGCTGGGGCACTTCGCGCTTCGCCCGTCAGGGCAACGCCATCTTCGGCCAATGGACGACGGCCGACGGTCCCGGTCTGGTGCCGCTTGAGCGTGACGGCGACAAGGACCACAAGGTGCGGGCGTTCAACAAGCTGATCGATTCCGTGCGCGCTTACATGCTCAATCTGAATACCCACCGGGCCTACCGCGAATTGCGCCGTGCGCGCGCCGCGCTGCGCCGCTCCGGTGAGCCGCTCAACGGTCACACGTTGGCACGTTTCCTGTTCCGTTATTCGGAGCGCGGCGACGACTATGTGAGCGCCATCCGCGCGATGATCGACAGCAACGGTCTTGATCGTCTGGACGATGCGCGCCTGCTGAAGGTCCAGCGCCCGGAAGCCTGAGCCCCCGGTTCTCCCCTTCCTCGGATGTCGCCTACTTCGTGATGAAGAACTGGCGGCCCAGCCAGTACCAGCGCCCGTCGGGCCCCGGCACGGTGCAGTTGATGCGCCCGCGGCCCGCCGGGAACGGCTGATTGACCCGCACCTCGATCCGCAGCTCGCCTAAGCGTTCCAGCCGCGCACGCCCTTCGTGGGACGCGAAACAGGCCAGCCGGTCGATCCCCTTGGGGGCCGGCGGCACCAGGGTAAAGCCCATGGCCGGCGGGTTGCCGTCGGTGATCAATTGGTCCGCCGGCGTCAGGTCGGTCACCGGCATGGCCAGCGCATTGACCGCCAGGCGGAACCGCCCGATGCCGCCGAAGCTCTCGTTCATGGCGAAGCGCGGCAGGTAAAAGTAGCCGAGAGAGGGATGGGCGACGCCCGAATGCTGGCCGAAGGCGGCCTCGAAGCCCTGCTCGCGGGCCATGGTCTCCAGTTCCTGCGACGCTTCGCCGTAGGGATAGGCGAAGATCTTGGGCACGCTGCCCAGTTCGGCTTTGAGCCGTTTGCTGGCTTCGGTGAACTCGGTCAGATTCTTGTCCCGTGCCGCCCCGGCCATATGTGCGTGGCTCACCGTGTGGTGGCCGATGGTCGCCCCCTGGTCCCTGATCTCGCGGATCTGGTCCCAGGTCATGATGCCGCCCAGTTTGCGGTCCACCGGGTCCGTCGCGACGAACAGGGTGAACGGCAGCCCGGCCTTCTTCAGGCGCGGCCAGGCATGTTCGTAGACCGAGGCATAGGCGTCATCGACCGTGATGCCGACCGTGCGATCGGGCAGCGGTGTGCCGGCCTTCATGGCGGCGATGATGTCGGGCAGGGACATCACCGTGTATTTGCCGGATGTCAGTTCCGCCAGATGTTCGTCGAACTGATCCAGGCGGATGTTGGTGGTCGGATAATCCTGCTCGTCGAACCGGTGATACATGATGATCACGGCCTGGTCGGCGGCGCGCGCCACGTCCGGCCAAAGTATGAGCAGTCCCAACATGGCAAGCGCCACCGCCCACGGCCATCGGCCCCGGCGGCGGTCACGGACCCCGGCGGGGCATGGCCCGCCGGTCATGATCGTTCGTCTTTCATTCACCTCACCCCATACTTATATGGTTGTCCCATATTATGACGTGATTTTTCCCTCTTCCGCGCTGCAGCACAAGTGTCCTAGGGTCGGACCCCCGCATTTCATTCCGCAATCGAACGAAAGGTCCCCTTTGATGTCGGACAAAATCGCCGAATCGGCCCTCGACCAATTGTTCCGCGACGCCCGGACGCACAACGGCTGGACCGGTGAGCCGGTGGGCGAAGATCTGCTGCGCCAGCTCTGGGATCTGGTCAAAATGGCGCCGACCAGCGCCAATTGCTCGCCCGCGCGGCTGGTCTTCGTGACCTCCGACGCGGCCAAGGAAAAGCTCAAGCCCTGTTTGATGGAGGGGAACGTTGCCAAGACCATGGCGGCCCCGGTCACGGTGATCATCGGTCAGGACATGGAATTCTATGAAAAACTGCCCGAACTTTTCCCCCATACGGACGCCAAGGCATGGTTCGCCGGCAACGATGACCTGATCGCATCGACCGCCTTCCGCAACGCGACGCTGCAGGGCGGCTACCTGATCATGGCGGCGCGGGCACTGGGGCTCGACTGCGGGCCGATGTCCGGATTCGATCAGGCCAAGGTCGACGCGGCCTTCTTCGCGGGCACCAAGGTGACGGCCAATTTCCTCTGCAACATCGGTCATGGCACGACGGAGGATCTGTTTCCGCGCTCACCCCGCCTGGCCTTCGACGACGCCTGCCGCGTCGTCTGACGCGGCCTGCGGCCCGTCATGCCCGATATCGACCTCGCCACGCCGCCGCCTGGCCAAGCCGCGGACGATCCGCCGCCGCGCCCGTCGCTCTCGGCATGGATCTATCTCGGCCTCTGTGCCGTCGCGATCCTGCAGGTCTTTTGGCAGCCTGACGGCTGGCAGATCGTTGCCGTGGTCCTGGGGGTCAGTTATCTGGCGCTGGAATTCACCCGCACCTCGGGCGTGCAGCGGCTGGTCGGTTACGGCCTGGCCTTCGGGGGCCTCGCACTCGGCCTGCGGGCGGGACAAGGGGGTGCTGTGTTGCTCGACGGCATGGCGTCGGCGCTCAAGTTTCAGCTCGTGTTCTTCGCCGTTGCCTGGATGCAGATTCCGGCCAAGACCAGCCCGACCCTGATGGCGGCGCGGCAGTTCGTGCTCGACCAGCCGGCCGGCCGCCGCTTTCTGATCCTGGCCTATGCGGCGCATTTCCTGGGTGCCTTCCTCAACCTGGCGGCGTTGACCTTGCTGTCGGACATGGTCGCCCGGCCCAAGGACCGCCAGTTGAAGGACCGTCTGGCCGTGGCGCTGATGGTCGGGTTCACCTCCGCGTCCTGCTGGTCGCCGTTCTATATCAGCGTCACCGTGGTGCTGGCGGCGTTGCCCGGGCTTAAATGGGTCGATATCGCCGTGCCCGGCCTGATCATGGGCATGTTGGTCGTCGCCGTGACGGCGCTGATCGACCGCGTGTTCGTGCGGGGCTCCCGCCCGCGCGGCGCCCCCGGGCCCAAGGTCGAGGACGCCAACTGGCGCAAGCTGTCGCTGTTGCTGGGGGCGTTGATGATTTCGGTCGTGACCCTGGAATCGCAGCTCCATCTGTCGATCCCCGTGGTGCTGGCGATGCTCGCCCCGCCTTTCGCGGTGATCTGGCTGTTCATTTCCAAGGGGCGTCAGCACGAGGCGACGGGCCTGCCGCGCCGCGTCGTCGCCTCCCTGCCGGGGTTGCGAGGCGAAGCGCTGATCTTCATCGGCGCCAATCTGTTTGGCACCGGCGTTGCCAGGGTGCTCGACCCGGCGGCGGTGGCGGGCCTGCTCAACATCGGCGCCTGGCCCGACGTCGCCAAGCCGCTGGCGCTGGCCGCCTTCATCATCCTGGCCGGCGGTATCGGCCTGCATCCGGTGGTCTTGGTCATTCTGGTCGGCTCGGTCCTGCCGCCGGAAGTGTTCGGCATGCCGCCCATGGTCATGGCGCTGGTCATGCTGGGGACCTGGGGCTTGTCGACGACGTCGTCGCCGGTGTCCGGCACGACTTTGGTGATCGGGCGTCTGACCGGGGAAAGCAGCTTCCGCCTCGCCTGGCGGCGCGCCCCCTTGTATACCCTGTCGGGTGCCCTGGTCGTGGCGATGGTCGCCATGGCCTATTGGAAGCTGATCGACCCGCACTGAGGGGCCCGCATGTCATGAAGCTACTCGCCTTCGACACGGCGACGACCGGCTGTTCGGCGGCCCTGTTCCTGGACGGCCGCATGGCGGCCCATCGCGCCGCCGCCATGGCGCGCGGCCAGTCGGAAGCCCTGATGCCGATGATCGCAGAGGTCCTGGCCGAGGGCGGATGTGCTTATGGAAATTTGGACGCCCTGGCCGTAACGGTCGGCCCCGGCGCCTTCACGGGCCTGCGCATCGGTCTGTCGGCGGCGCGCGGCCTGGCGCTGGCGTTGGCCGTTCCCTGTGCCGGGGTGACGACGCTGGAGGCCGTGGCCCACGCGATTCCCGAAACGGTGCGGGCCGGTGGGCGGGTTCTGGTCGCCCTCGATTCCAAGCGCGCGGATTTATATGTCCAGATGTTCGATGGTGACCTGGCACCGCTCACGGAACCGGCGGCCATGATGGCGGACGGGCTGGCGGACCTGGCGGCCGGCGGGCCATTGATTGTCGCAGGCGACGCCGCCGCACGCGCCATCGAGGCCCTTGCCGATGCCGGCATCGCCGCCGGCGCGGCCGATGTGCCGGGCGTGCCGGATGCAATCATGGTCGGCGAAATTGCCCTGGCCCGCGCCTTGCCGCCTGCGGGTCAGGCCCCCGGCCCCATCTATCTGCGCCCGCCTGACGCGGTCCGGCCTAAGGACGGCGGCCGATTGCGCCCATAGATTTCAGGCGTCTTGTCAGGCGGTTTTGCGGATCACCAACCGGTGGGGGGCGTCAGTCTCCGGGCGGGCCGGGTCTTCCGGCGCCAGGGACAAAATTTCATGGCCGTGGTCGCGCACGGAGCGCGGTACGTTGTTCAGCGGCTCCGGTCCTTTCAAGCGCACGTCAAGTACCGCACCGGCATCCAAGCGTTCCAGGAAAAGCTTGGTTTTAACGAACGTCATCGGGCAAATGTCGTTCGAAATATCCAAAAAATGCGCAATTTCAGGCGAGTCGGCCATTTCTTCCGGTTTTCCCATCGTATACTCTTGTGTACAATACACGCCTACTTTATATAGGCGCCGCCGGGTCAAATAAAATGTTTTGACCGATGTTTTCTGATCAAGGCGTCAGGAAAACTTCCCAACATCTCGGCAGTGTTCCCGCATCGGGACTCTGTTCTGTCGATGGCGCCCAGCAGACACGCTTTTAAAGGACAAGGCGAAAGAATGACTGAAAAACCGAATGCCTCCGACCTGATCGAGCTGACGACGGAAATCGTCGCGGCCCATGTCGGCAACAATACAATCGCGCCCAGCGATATTCCCGCCCTCATCAATGAGGTCTATACCGCCCTTTCCAACGTCGGCACGGTTCCGGCGCAGGCGCAGCGCCCCAAGCCCGCCGTGCCGCCGAAGAAATCCGTGTTCCCGGATTACATCGTCTGCCTCGAAGACGGCAAAAAGCTGAAGATGCTGAAACGGCATTTGAAGACGGCCTATAACCTGACGCCGGAAGAGTATCGCGAGCGCTGGGGCCTGCCTGTCGACTATCCGATGGTTGCGCCGAACTACGCCAAGCACCGCTCGAATCTGGCCAAGAAGATCGGCCTTGGGACGAAACCCCGGCGCAAACGCTAAAGCTTTCCCGCGGGTTGATCCTCAGGCTTTGGCACCTGCCCTGTTCGGGGTATAGTAATTAGGCGAATCCAGGCGCCTGCTGGCAATCCGTGGGGAGATGATGTCGGAATCACGTATCGAGCAGCTTTGTATCGACAAAGGCATGAAAATGACGGACCAGCGCCGCATCATTGCGCGCGTGCTGTCCGAATCGGAAGATCATCCCGATGTCGAGGAAGTGCATCGCCGATCGTCCGAGATCGACAATCGCATTTCCATCGCCACGGTCTATCGGACCGTGCGCCTGTTCGAGGAAGCGGGCATCATCGAGCGTCATGATTTCGGCGACGGCCGCGCGCGTTACGAAGAAGTGACCGAGGAACACCACGATCACCTGATCAACGTGCAGTCGGGCGCGGTCATCGAATTCCAGAACACGGAAATCGAACGCCTGCAGGAGATCATTGCCCGCGACCACGGCATGCGTCTGGTCGGGCACAAGCTGGAATTGTACGGCGTGCCTCTGAAGAAAGGTGCGGGCAAATAGGAATGATCCGACCCGACATTTTCCTGAACCCCGTGTTCGGGGCCGGCGACAAGCGGGCGCGAGGTAACCGGTGACGGACGCGACGCCCAAAAAACTCCATATCAAGACCTATGGCTGCCAGATGAACGTCTACGATTCCGATCGTATGGCGGGCCTTCTGGCGCCCCTGGGCTATGCCCTGACGGATGTGGTCGACGATGCCGACATGGTGTTGCTGAACACTTGTCATATCCGCGAAAAGGCGGCGGAAAAGGTCTATTCCGAGCTCGGCCGGATCAACAAGATGAAGCAGGCGCGTCAAGCCGACGGTGGGGCCATGATCCTCGGCGTCGCCGGCTGTGTCGCCCAGGCCGAGGGCGAGGAAGTTTTGAAGCGCGCGCCCTATGTCGACATGGTGTTCGGGCCGCAGACCTATCATCGCCTGCCGGAAATGGTCGCCCGCCTGCACCGCGAGAAGGGGGCTCAGCTCGACACCGACTTTCCCGAGGAATCCAAGTTCGATCACCTGACGGCCCCGGCCCGGGTCGAAGGCCGCGCCGCCTTTCTGACCGTGCAGGAAGGCTGCGACAAGTTCTGCACCTTCTGTGTCGTGCCCTATACGCGGGGCGCGGAATTCTCGCGCCCGGTCGATCAGGTGCTGACCGAGGCCCGCCAGCTTGTCGCCCAGGGTGCCGTCGAGATTACGTTGCTTGGCCAGAACGTGAACGCCTATCACGGCACCGACGCCGACGGGGCAGAGCTTGGCCTGGGCGGGCTGATCCGTCGATTGGCCGAAATCGACGGGATCGCGCGCCTGCGTTACACCACATCCTATCCGGCCGAGGTCGATGACGCGCTGATCGCCGCCCATCGTGACGTGCCCGAACTGATGCCCTATCTGCACCTGCCCGTGCAATCGGGGGCGGACCGGGTGCTGAAGGCCATGAACCGCCGCCACGGCCGTGACTTCTACATCGATCTGGTCGCGCGTCTGCGCGCCGCGCGCCCCGACCTGGGCCTGTCGTCGGATTTCATTGTCGGCTTCCCTGGCGAAACCGACGCCGATTTTCAGGACACGCTGTCTCTCGTGCGCGAGGTCGGCTACGTCCAGGCTTATTCGTTCAAGTATTCGCCGCGACCCGGCACCCCGGCGGCCGCCATGGAACTGCAGGTGCCCGAAGACGTGAAGGACGCACGCTTGAAAGAGCTCCAGGATCTTCTCAACACGCAGCAGCTTGCCTTCAACCAAAGCTGTGTCGGACGCACCCTGCCGGTGCTGCTCGACCGGCCCGGCCGCCATGCGGGCCAATTGCTGGGCCGCAGCCCCTACATGCAGGCGGTTCACGTCGATGCCCCGGCCGATTGGCTGGGCCGCGTCGCCGATTTGAAGGTCGTTTCGGCCGGGGGCAACAGCCTGGGGGCGGTCCTCGCGGACGCGCCGGAACAACCCGACGTCAGGAGATCCGCATGAGCCGCGGGCGCTCCCGTCGGCAGACGCGCGGCGGCGTCGAGGCCGTGATCCCCATGGCCCCGTCCACCGGGGGTGGCCCCGCCGCGGCCATGGTGACGGAACAGATGACCTTCGCCAACAATGGGCTCGCAGCGGCGCTGTTCGGCTCCCACCACGCCCATCTGGCGCAGATCGAACAGGGCCTGGGCGTGACCATCCATGCCCGCGGCAACGAAGTCGCGATCACCGGCGACGGGTCCGCGGTGGATCGCACGGCGGCGATCCTGGCCGCTCTTTACGACCGCCTGAAACACGGCCACAGCGTTGACGCGCCGGAAGTCGACGCCATGCTGCGCATGTCCAATGGTGCCCGCGGCGGTGACGGCGACCCCAAGGAAGGGCTGAAGGATGCCGGCGTCGCGGTGCATACCCGTAACAAGGTGATCACCGCCCGGACCTCGACCCAGGCCGATTATCTGGGCGCCATCGACGAATGCCCCCTGGTGTTCGGCCAGGGCCCGGCGGGGACGGGTAAGACCTATCTGGCCGTGGCCAAGGCGGTCGAACGTCTGGTCCAGGGCCGGGTCGACCGCATCATCCTGTCGCGCCCGGCGGTCGAGGCCGGCGAGCAGCTTGGCTTTCTGCCCGGCGACATGCGCGAAAAGGTCGATCCCTACCTGCGCCCGCTGTACGACGCGCTGTATGACATGCTGCCGCAGCAGCAGGTGGAAAAGCGTCTGGAAAGCGGCGAAATCGAAGTCGCGCCGCTCGCCTTCATGCGCGGCCGCACGTTGTCCAACGCGTTTGTCATCCTGGACGAGGCGCAGAACACCACGCCCGTGCAGATGAAGATGTTCCTGACCCGGCTGGGCGAAAATTCCTGCATGGTGGTGACCGGCGATCTCAGCCAGGTCGATCTGCCGCGGGGCATCCGGTCGGGTCTGCGCGACGCCCAGGAAGTGCTGATCGGCACCAAGGGCATCCGCTTTGTCGAATTCACGGAACAGGACGTTGTCCGCCACCCGCTGGTGTCGCGCATCGTCCATGCCTATCAGAACGTGGAAACCTCGCGCCGCGCTGGCGCGCGATATGAGCATTATGAAAGCGAACGCGAACAGAGCGACGAATGACGGCGCGGGCGTGATGCCCGAACCGGCATTGGAGATCGCAGTCGACATCGCGTCCCCCGAATGGGCGGTGCTCGGCGATGCCGAGACGATTGCCGAACGCGCCCTGGCCGCCGCCTATGGGGCGCTGGACCATGGGGCGGATGTCGGCCCGGCCGAAGTCTCATTGGTGCTGGCCGATGACGACATGGTGGCGACGCTCAACCACGATTACCGGGGCAAGGACGGGCCGACCAACGTGTTGTCGTTTCCGCAACAGGACGGCGATGCCTCGCCCGCGGGGGGGCTGCCCGGCATGCCCGCGATGCTGGGCGATGTGGTCATCGCCTTCGGCGTCACGGCAGCCGAGGCGCGGGACCAGGGCATTCCCCTGGCTGACCACTTATCGCATCTTTGTGTCCATGGTATGCTGCACCTTCTGGGTTTTGACCATATCGACGCGGACGAAGCCGACAGGATGGAACGGCTGGAAACGGATATCCTCGGGGGCCTCGGCGTCCCCGATCCATATGGAAAGGAGCGGTGACCGCCCGTTCGCAAGGGCATCTATCCTGGTAACATGAACGATCAATCATCGAGTCCCCAGCCCCGGGAATCCGGGGCGACCCCCCATTCCTCTTCGCAGGAATCCCAGACCCCGCAGGCTGAGGCGCGCGGCCCCTCCCTGTGGCAGCGCCTGACCCGTCGGCTCCGCGGCGGCGGGCAGAACGGATCCGTCCGCGAAGCGCTTGAGGAAATCATCGAGGAACGGGCCGAGCCCGCCGCCCCCATCGGCGACGACGAACGGGCACTTCTGTCCAACATCCTCAACCTGCGCGGCCTCACCGTCGAGGACGTCATGGTGCCGCGCGCCGACATCGTTGCGGTCGAGGCGGATACCCCGCTTAGCGAGATCGTGCGCATCATCGGCGAACAGGGCCATTCACGCCTGCCGGTCTATCGGGGCACCTTGGATGACGTCATCGGCATGGCCCATATCAAGGACCTGTTCCTTTGGGAAGGCCATGAAAAGGACTTCAAGTTGTCCGAACATCTGCGCCGCATCCTGTTCGTGGCGCCCTCCATGGAGGTTCTCGAACTGCTGCTGGAAATGCGCGCCCGGCGCTCGCACATGGCGTTGGTGGTTGATGAATACGGCGGCGTCGACGGCCTGGTGACCATTGAGGATCTGGTCGAGGAAATCATCGGCGAGATCGAGGACGAACACGACCGCACGTCCGAACCGGTGCTCAAGGAAAACCCCGACGGTTCCTACACCGCAGACGCCCGGGTCGAGATCGAGGCCCTGGAGGAAAAGGTCGGCGCCTTCGCCACGGACGAGGAGCGGGAATACATCGACACCCTGGGTGGACTGGTCTTCGCCCTGGCCGGCCGCGTGCCGATCCGCAGCGAACTGGTTACCCATCCCTCGGGCTACGAGTTCGAGATTCTTCAGGCCGATCCCCGGCGGGTGCACCGCCTGCGGGTGCGCCGCCGCGCCGCGGACGACAAGGACACGAAAACCGAATGACCGTGGCCCTGACGGGGGTCCGGCGCCTGCATGACCTTGTCGTGGCCTTGACGGGTTGGCGGCGGCGGGGCTTCGCCGCAGTACTCGGTGTGTTGGCGGCGGGGGCGCTGCCGCCGCTTCATCTGGTCTTCCTTTTGGTGCCTGCCTTCGTCGGCCTGATCTGGCTGGTCGCGTCGCGTCGACATTTCCGGGGGGCGCTCGCCGACGGCTGGTGGTTCGGCGCCGGTCATGCGGCGGCCGGCACGTTCTGGGTTTCTCATTCCCTGACCATCGACCTTGCCCGCCACGGCTGGCTGATCCCCATTGCCGTGCTTGGTTTCGCGGCCGTGCTTGGTCTGTTTCCGGCCCTGGCGGCGGGGCTTCTGCACCGGCTGCGCCGTACGGGCGCGGCCCCCGGCGGCGGCGACGCGCTGATCCTGGCCGGGGTCTGGACGGGTACGGAATGGCTGCGCGGCTGGTTGTTCACGGGCTTTCCCTGGAACCTCATGGGCACGGTATGGACTTTCGCCGACGCGATGATCCAGCCGGCGTCGATGTTCGGCGTGTTCGGTCTCAGCCTGATCACGGTCTGGGCCGCGGCGACCCCGGCGTCCCTTGCCGGGCCGAGGCGGCGGCCGTGGCTGGCGACCGCCTTCGCGGCGGCTTTCCTGGCGGGTGTGTGGGGCGGCGGTCTGTGGCGTCTCGCCGGGGCGGAGACGGCGTTCGCTCCGGGTGTTCATCTGCGTCTGGTGCAGCCCAACATCGCCCAGGCGGACAAATGGCGGCCGGGCCTGCGGGCAGGCCATGTCACCCGGCAGATTGAATTGAGCCTCAACCCCAAGGGCCTGAACGGCGACCCGGCGGCGCTGCAGGACCGGGAACCGACACCTGAGCCCACCCATGTCATTTGGGCCGAAACGGCGGTGCCCTACGTGCTGGGGCGCGAACCGGTGCTGCTGCGCGCGTTGTCCCATGCCACGCCCATCGCCGGCGCCTTGATGACCGGCTCATTGCGTATCGAGGACGCGCCCGGCGGCCCGCCCCGGGTTTACAACAGCCTTTATGTGATGGAGGCGTCGGGCCGCGTCGCTCTGACCTATGACAAGCACCACCTGGTGCCGTTCGGCGAGTACGTGCCGTTTCAGGACTGGCTGGGCTTCCTCAAGATCACGCAGGGACGGGGCAATTTTACGCCCGGCCCGGGCCCCCGGGTGCTCGAGGTCAAGGGCCTGCCGCCGTTTTCGCCGCTCATCTGTTACGAGGTGATCTTCCCCCATGCCGTGTTGCCGCCTGCCGGCGAAAACGTCGATGGTCCCCGCGCGCGCTGGCTGTTGAACATCACCAACGACGCCTGGTTCGGGGTCTCGCCCGGCCCCTATCAGCATCTCGCCGCCGCCCGCCTGCGCAGCGTCGAGGAAGGCCTGCCACTGGTCCGCGTGGCCAACACGGGGATTTCGGCCGTCATCGATCCCTGGGGCCGCACGGTCGTCGCTCTGGGGCTTGGCCAGGTCGGTGCGATCGACGCCGGCCTGCCCGAACCGATCGAGGCCCGAACCCTATTTTCCCGGGTCGGAAACGCCCTGGCGCTGGTTCTGGCGGGCCTGTTCGCGGCCCTTGGATATCTGGCTCAACGCCGGGCTGATGCGGGTGAATCCCCCTCCGCAGCCTAGGGTTTCCGCCAATATCACCTTGACGCGGACCGGCAAGGCTGGCACAAACGGCGGCCCGGGCACACGCGGTCCGGGCGTGGCGTATTTGGACCGTTTGCCGCCACGAAAAACAACGCGCTAAGCGGACGAGCGTCGCCCCCGCACGTTTCGTCCTCATAGTCCTACATCTGTAAACGACGTTACCGGAGGCTACACCCGTGACTCTATCCAACTATCTGTTTACGTCCGAATCCGTTTCAGAAGGCCACCCCGATAAGGTGTCCGACCGCATTTCCGATGCGGTGCTCGACGAATTCATCCGCCGCGACCCCCTGAACTGCCGTCTCGGCTGCGAGACCTTCACCACGACCAACCGCATCATCGTCGGCGGCGAAGGCCGCTGCGGCGACGACGGGCGTGGCCCGATGTTCGACGCCGACGGCGACGCCGACGCCGCGCTGATCGAAAAGATCGCGCGCGACTGCGTGAAGGACATCGGCTACGAACAGGAAGGCTTCCACTGGGAGAGCGCGAAGGTTCAGGTCTATCTGCACGGCCAGTCCGCGGACATCGCCCAGGGCGTCGATTCCGCCGGCAACAAGGACGAAGGTGCCGGCGACCAGGGCATCATGTTCGGCTTCGCCTGCACGGAAACCGAAGAACTGATGCCGGCGCCCATCCATTTCTCGCACCAGATCCTGAAGAAAATGGCCGACGCGCGCCATGCCGGCAAGACGCCGGGTCTGCTGCCCGATTCCAAAAGCCAGGTCACCCTGCAGTACGAGAACGGCAAGCCCGTGCGCGCGACCTCGGTCGTCGTCTCGACCCAGCACACGGACAACCTGTCCACGGACGAGGTCCGCGAAATGGTCCGCCCGTTCGTGGAAAGCGTCCTGCCCGAGGGCTGGATGTGTGATGACGAGGAACTGTACGTCAACCCGACGGGCCGTTTCGTCATCGGTGGGCCCGACGGTGACGTCGGCCTGACCGGCCGTAAGATCATCGTCGATACCTACGGCGGGGCGGCGCCCCACGGCGGTGGCGCCTTCTCCGGCAAGGATCCGACGAAGGTCGACCGCTCGGCCGCCTACGGGGCGCGCTATCTGGCGAAGAACGTGGTCGCCGCCGGCCTTGCTGACAAATGCGTTATTCAGCTGGCCTACGCCATCGGCGTGTCCAAGCCGCTGTCGGTCTATGTCGATACGCAGGGGACGGGCCGCGTCGCCGAGGAGCAGATTTCCGCCAAGCTGCAGGAAATGGTCAACCTCAGCCCGCGCGGCATCCGCGAGCATCTGGAACTGAACAAGCCGATCTACGCCCGCACCGCGGCCTACGGTCACTTCGGCCGCAAGCCGGATGCCGACGGCGGCTTTTCCTGGGAAAAGACCGACCTGGTCGACGGCCTGAAGGCGGCCTTCGGGGCCTAAGTTCAGGGCGACTGCCGTCGCCGGGCACGGCCTTTCGGGGGCGACGGATATGAATCCTGAGGAACAACCACGGTTTTACGGCCGGCGGCGGGGCAAGCGCCTCCGCCCCGGCCGTAGCGCCCTGGTCGCCAACCTGCTGCCGACCCTGCGCGTGCCGTCCGGGGGCGGGCCGCTTGATCCGGCCGGCCTGTTCGACGGTGAAAAATCCGCCTATTGGATGGAAATCGGCTTCGGCGCCGGCGAACACCTGGCCGATCAGGCCCAGGCCCATCCCGACATCGGCTTCATCGGTTGTGAGCCTTTCGTCAACGGCGTGGCGACCCTCCTCGCCCAGATCACCGACCGGTCGCTGGACAATATCCGCCTGCATGATGACGACGCGCGCCAATTGCTGCCGCGCCTAACGCCGGGGTCGATCGATCGCGTTTATCTGCTTTATTCCGACCCCTGGCCCAAGAAACGCCATTGGAACCGCCGGTTCGTGCAGCGGGAAACCCTGGATCAATTGGCCCGCATCCTGGCGCCCGGCGGCCTGTTCCGCTTCGCGACCGACCATATGGGCCATGCCCGCTGGGCCCTGGGCCTGGCGGCCAACCATCCGGAATTCGAATGGACGGCGCGGGGGCCGGAGGATTGGCGCACCCGCTGGGCCGACGGATATCCCACCCGCTACGAGGAAAAGGGTCTGGCCGGCCCGCACCGGGTCTATCTGGAGTTCCGTCGTCGGGGCGGGTAAGGCGCGGAAAATCACGGGGAGGCTTGTCTTGCGGACGATTTGGGACTATATAGGCCCCGCATTTCACGTTTAAGGAAATGCGCTTCGTTAAGTCCGATAACGGAATTGATGGGGCGGGCCGGTGGCCCGCCTTTTGTGTTTTTGTACCAGGTGCTTCGCGGTCGCCGACCGGGCCGCGGACGATAGGAACCCCGACCACGTGACCTTGGAACAACGCATCGCCGAGATCATCCGCCCGGCCATCGAGGATTTGGGCTTCGAGCTTGTCCGCGTCCTGGTGTCCGGCCAGCGCAACAAGAAGCTGCAGGTCATGGCCGAACCCAAGGACGGATCGGCCATGAACGTCGATCATTGCGCGGTCATCTCGCGCACCGTGTCGGCGCTTTTGGATGTGGAAGATCCGATCGACGACGCCTATGTGCTTGAGGTCTCATCGCCCGGCATCGACCGGCCGCTGGTCAAGCTGGCCGATTTCGCCCGTTACGCCGGGTTCGATGCGCGCGTTGAAATGGACGTCCCCGTCGAAGGCCGGCGCCGGTTTTCCGGCCGCCTTCTCGGTGTCGACGGCACGGACGTGGTGATGGACGTGACGGAAGGCGAGGTTCGCCTGCCCTTCGCCGACATTCAGAAATCAAAACTGCTGATGACCGATGAATTGATCGCGGCCCATCAGCAGGCGGACGGATAGGCCGTCCCGCCGGAAACCGACTTTTTTGTGAGTTTGAAGGAACATCGGAAATGAGCGACGTCATGCAAAACGAAGCCGTCCACGCCCGCCCGGAACTGCTAGCCGCCGCCGATCAGGCCGCCCGTGACAAGGGCATCGAGCGGGACGAGGTCCTGGAAGCCATGGAACAGGCGATCCAGAAGGCCGGGCGCTCCAAATACGGGCATGAACACGACATCCGCGCGGTCATCGACCGCGTGTCGGGCGCGATCACCCTGGCCCGTTTCCTGGAGGTCGTCGAAAATGCCGAGGCCGTCGAGAACGAAATCACCCAGCTGACCCTGGAACAGGCCAAGCAGCGCAAGGCCGATGCGGTGGTCGGCGAATTCCTGATCGATCCCCTGCCGCCCATCGACTTCGGGCGCATCGCCGCCCAGACCGCCAAGCAGGTCATCGTCCAGAAGGTCCGGGAGGCCGAGCGCAAGCGCCAGTACGAAGAATACCAGGACCGCATCGGCGAGGTCGTCAACGGCCTGGTCAAGCGCATCGAATACGGCAACGTGATCGTCGACCTGGGCCGCGCCGAGGCGCTGCTGCGCCGGGATGAATCGATCCCGCGCGAGCATTTCTCCAACGGCGACCGGGTGCGTGCCTATATCATGGACGTGCGTGAGGAAACCCGCGGACCGCAGATCTTCCTGTCGCGTACGCATCCGCAGTTCATGGCGGCCCTGTTCAAGCAGGAAGTGCCGGAAATCTACGACGGCATCATCGAAATCAAATCCGTGGCCCGCGATCCGGGTTCGCGCGCCAAGATCGCCGTGCAGTCGCATGACAGCTCCATCGATCCCGTCGGCCCCTGCATCGGCATGCGCGGTTCGCGCGTGCAGGCCGTGGTCGGCGAATTGCAGGGTGAAAAGATCGACATCATCCAGTGGTCGCCGGACGAGGCCGCCTTCATCGTCAATGCCCTGGCCCCGGCCGAAGTATCCAAGGTCGTCATGGATCAGGACGCCCACCGCATCGAAGTCGTGGTGCCCGACGATCAGCTGTCGCTGGCCATCGGCCGGCGCGGCCAGAACGTGCGCCTGGCCTCGCAGCTGTCGGGCTGGGACATCGACATCTTCACCGAGGCCGAGGAATCGGAACGCCGCAACGAGGAATTCCGCGCCCGTTCCGCCCTGTTCGTGGAGGCCCTCGACGTCGACGACGTGATCGCCCACCTGCTGGTCACCGAAGGCTTTTCCAAGGTCGAGGAAGTGGCCTTCGTGCAGATCGAGGACCTGACCGACATCGAAGGTTTCGATGAGGACGTGGCCAGCGAACTGCAGACCCGTGCCCAGACCTATCTGGAAACCCGCGATGCCGAGTTCGATGCCAAGCGCCGTGAACTGGGCGTCGAGGACGATCTTGCCGAAATCGAAGGCATCACCAACGAACTGATGGTGGCGCTGGGCGAGAACGGCGTGAAAAGCCGCGACGATCTGGGCGACCTGGCCGGTGACGAGCTTCTGGAAATCGCCCCCCAGGGCACGATGACGCTTGATGCCGCCAACCAGATCATCATGGCCGCCCGCGCCCATTGGTTCGCCGACGAAGAGGCGGCTGAGGGCGATGCAGGTGCGGAAGCCGCCGCGGACGAAAGCGGCGACGCGCCGCAGGCGCCCTAAGGGCCGATTGCGGTGCACGGCGAGATGGCACGATGAGTTAGAACCGGAGACAGGCATGACCGGTGGAGGGCAAACCCACGCGGAAGACGACATGGCCCCGGCGTCAGATGAGGACGGCGGGCCCGTCCGCCGGTGCGCCGTCACCGGGGAAAAAAAGCCTGTCTCGGAACTCATCCGTTTCGTCGTCGGCCCCGACGATTGCATCGTTCCAGACCTGGCCGGCAACCTGCCCGGGCGGGGAATATGGTTGAGTGCCCGCCGCGATGTGGTAAATACAGCCAGCGAAAAGAACCATTTCGCCAAGGCGGCCAAGCGCAAGGTCACCGTTCCGCCCCGGTTGGCGGACGATATCGAGGCGCAGATGGTCCGCCGCTGCATGGATGCGCTGGGTTTGGCGCGCCGGGCGGGCCGGGTTGTCGCCGGGTTTGAAAAGACCGACGCCTGGCTGAGGACAGCCAAACGCGGTCTGTTGGTTGCGGCCCGGGACGGCAGCGAGGACGGAAAGTCCAAGCTGCGGGCCCTGGCGCCGGGACTGACGCAATTCACGGTCCTGGACGCAGCCGAATTGGGCCGCGCGCTGGGCCGGGACCATGTGGTCCACGCGGCGGTCGCGTCCGGTGGCTTGGCGGATCGCCTGGTCTTCGAACAAACCCGGCTTTTGGGGTTTCGCGAGGGCGCCCCGGTCGGAAAGACTTCTCCGTCGCAGGAATAGGCCGGGTTCATCGGAGCCCGAAAATCCGGGGCTCCGGACTGTGCCGATCGGAAGGTATTGATGGCTGAGACGACTGAAAAAGACAAGGCGGACAAGGGCGGCAGCGGCAAGCTGGGCCTGGGCGGCGGCGGCGGAAAGCTGACGCTGAACAAGACCGTGGAAAAGCGCCAGACGCGCCAGAACTTCTCCCACGGGCGGTCCAAGATGGTCACCGTCGAGGTCAAGAAGAGCCGCACCATCGCGACGGCCAAGGACGACGCGCGCCCGGCGGGCGCCGGCGACGCCCAGCACGATGACGACGGCGACGCGTCGGTCCGCGATCTTACGGATCAGGAACTCCAGGCCCGTCAGAAGGCCCTGGAAACAGCACAGCAGACCAAGGACGAGGCTCCCGAAGCCGCGCCGGCCCGTCCGCTCGGCCCGACGCCGGTCGTCCGCGCCGAACCGGAACCGGAACCGGAGCCGGTCGAAGAGCCCGCGGCCGAACCCGCCAAGTCCGCCGCCCCGGCACCGGCCCCCGCGCCGGCCGATGTGGCGCCGGCGCCGGTTCCCGGCGAGGATGGGCGTCCCGCCCGCCCGCGCCCGGCGGCCCCCCGCCAAGAGGACGACGACGACGGCCCCCGCAGCAAGAGCCGCGGCAAGAAGGGCCCGGCCGAAGTTCGCCGCGCCGCACCCACGCGGGGCTACAACGAACGCCGCCGCGGCAAGCTGACGATCTCCGACGCGCTTGAGGGCGAGGAAGAGCGCCAGCGCTCCATCGCCTCGGTCCGGCGCGCCCGCGAACGTGAAAAACAAAAGCAGCGTGAGCTGCTGCAGGAAGGTGCCAAGGTCGTGCGTGAAGTCGTTGTTCCCGAAGCCATTACCGTTCAGGAACTGGCCAACCGCATGGCCGAACGGGGTGCCGACGTGGTCAAGGCGCTCATGAAGATGGGCGTCATGGCCACCATCACCCAGACGATCGACGCCGATACGGCGGAACTGGTGGTCGAGGAATTTGGTCACCGCATCCGCCGCGTCTCCGAATCCGACGTGGAACAAGGCCTGCGCCGCGACCAGGACGATCCCAACGATCTGACGTCCCGCGCCCCGGTGGTCACCGTCATGGGCCATGTCGATCACGGCAAGACCTCGTTGCTCGACGCGCTGCGCGCGACCGATGTGGCCGGCGGCGAAGCCGGCGGCATCACACAGCATATCGGCGCCTATCAGGTGACGACCCCGTCGGGGGGGAAGATTTCGTTCATCGACACCCCGGGTCACGCCGCCTTCACCGAAATGCGTGCGCGCGGTGCGCAGGTCACGGATATCGTGGTGCTTTGCGTTGCCGCCGATGACGGCGTCATGCCGCAGACGATCGAGGCCATCCACCACGCGAAGGCCGCCGGCGTGCAGATCATCGTCGCCATCAACAAGATCGATGTGGCCGGTGCGGACCCCAGCCGGGTGCGCACGGAACTGCTGCAGCACAACGTTCAGGTCGAGGAAATGGGTGGCGACGTGCTGTCTATCGAGGTCTCGGCCCTGAAGAAGACCAACCTGGACAAGCTGGAAGAGGCGATCGTCCTGCAGGCCGAACTGCTCGACCTCAAGGCCAACCCGAACCATGCCGCCGAAGGCGTGATCGTCGAGGCCCGCATGGAACAGGGCAAGGGCTCGGTCGCCACGGTGCTGATCCAGCGCGGCACGCTCAAGGTCGGTGAAATCTTCATCGCCGGCTCCGAATGGGGCCGGGTGCGCGCCATGTCCAATGCCCATGGCGAACAGCTTGACGAAGCCGGACCTTCCGTGCCGGTCGAAATCCTGGGCCTCAACGGCACGCCGCAGGCGGGCGACGATTTCGTCGTCGTCGATTCCGAATCCCGCGCCCGCGAGGTCACGGAATTCCGTCAGCGCCAGGAACGCAACAAGCAGGCGGCGGCCGGTGGCCGCGGTACCCTGGAGCAGATGTTCGAGAAAATTCAGGAAGGCGAAGCCCAGACCGTGCCGCTGGTCATCAAGGCGGACGTGCACGGTTCGGCCGAAGCAATCGTGGGTGCCCTGGAGAAGCTTTCGACCGACGAAGTTCGGGTGCAGGTCCTGCATTCGGGCGTCGGCGGCATAAACGAAAGCGACGTGACGCTGGCCCGTGCTTCCAACGCGGTGATCGTCGGCTTCAACGTGCGCGCCAACCCGCAGGCCCGTGATCTGGCCAAACGCGACGGGCTGGATATCCGCTATTATTCGGTGATCTACAACCTGACCGACGACATCAAGGCCCTGCTGTCGGGCCTGTTGGCGCCGACCATCCGCGAAAACTTCCTGGGCTACGCCGAAGTGCGCGAAGTCTTCAACGTGTCCAAGGTCGGCAAGGTCGCTGGCTGCATGATCACCGAAGGCACCGTCAAGCGCGGCGCCAAGGTGCGCCTGCTGCGCGACGACACGGTGATCCACGAGGGCGACCTGAGCCAGCTGAAGCGGTTCAAGGACGACGCCAAGGAGGTCCAGTCGGGGACGGAATGCGGCATGGCGCTGGCCAATTACCAGGATATCCAGGTCGGCGACGTCATCGAATGCTTCGAAACCGAGGAAGTGGCCCGGGAACTCTAGGGTTCCGGGCGCACGACCGCCGATCCGCCCGGACCCGGGCGGGGCCAGCGGGCCCCGCCGGCCGGCCAATGGTAGCGCATCGCCATGTCAGAAAAATCCCGTAAACGGCAGGCCGGGGCCAAGCCGCCCTCGCAGCGCCAGCTTCGCGTCGGCGAGGAACTGCGCCACGTTCTGGTGCGTATCCTGGAACGCCGCGATTTCCGCGACCCGCTTTTGGCCGAGGCCAATCTCACGGTGACCGGCGTCGACGCCAGCCCGGACCTGCGCCGGGCCACGGTGTTCGTGGTGCCGCTCGGCGGCAGCGTGATGAGCGACATCGACACGGATGCGGTCCTTAAGGCGCTCAACCACGCCACGCCCTATATCCGCCGCCAGGTCGCCCGCGAGATCAGCCTCAAGTTCCTGCCCCAGTTCTCCTTCCGCTTGGATCACAGCTTCGAGCATGCCGGGCGCATCGGCGCCATTCTGCATGACCCCCGCGTGCGCCGCGACCTGGAAGCCCCGGGCGACCCGGCGGACGACGAGTAGGCCCGGCGCAGGATGGGCCGTCGCCGCAAGGGTCTCGCCATTCACGGCTGGATCAATCTCGACAAACCGTTGGGCGTGACCTCGACCCAGGCCGTGGGCCGGGTCAAACGCCTGTTCAATGCGGCCAAGGTCGGCCATGGCGGGACCCTCGATCCGCTGGCCACGGGCATTCTGCCGATCGCGCTGGGTGAGGCGACCAAGACCGTGGCCTATGCCATGGACGGGGAAAAGGAATACGTATTCACAATCCGTTTCGGAATCGAGACGGAGACCGGAGACGGCGAGGGTGCCGTGTCGGCGGAAAGCGATGAGCGGCCCTCGGATGCCGAGATCACGGCCGCCCTGCCGGCCTTCATCGGCGAGATCGACCAGGTGCCGCCGCGCTATTCGGCGATCAAGGTTGATGGCGCCAGGGCCTATGATCTGGCCCGCGGCGGCGAGGATTTCGAGATGAAATCGCGCCGCGTGACGGTTCTCGGCCTGACCCTCGACAGCCGCCCCGATGCCGACCATGCGGTGATCCGCTGCCGCTCGGGCAAGGGGGTTTATGTGCGCTCCCTGGCCCGCGATCTGGCGCGGGCTCTCGGCACCGTCGGGCATGTTTCCGTGCTGCGCCGGACGGCGGTCGGACCGTTCACGGAGAAGGGGTCGATTTCGCTAGATAATCTGGAGGCTCTGGGGCATAGTGCGCGCGATTCCGGGCACCTCCTGCCCGTCGAGACCGCGCTGGACGACATCCCGGCGCTGGCCCTGACGGAAGCCGAGGCCCGGCGGCTGGCCCAAGGACAGGCCATTGCGGCCCTTCCCGTCGCCAGCCGTTCGCCGTTCAAGAACATCCGCCAAGGCGACATGGTTTCGGCCATGCTCAACGATCGGCTGGTGGCTCTGGCGGAGATCAAGGGCGGTGAAATCCGTCCTGTACGGGTTCTGAACCTGGATGGTTCCGAAACCTGATCTTCAACAATCAAGAACAGGAGTATGACGATGTCGATTACCGCTGAGCGGAAGCAGGAACTTATTGGTGAGTTCCAATCGGGCAACGGCGACACCGGATCGCCCGAAGTTCAGGTCGCCATTCTGACCGAACGGATCGCCAATCTCACCGAACACATGAAAACCCACAAGAAGGATTTCCATTCCCGGCGTGGTCTTCTCATGATGGTCGGCCAGCGCCGGCGCCTGTTGGACTATCTGAAAAAGAAGAACGACGGCCGCTACGACGCGCTGGTCAAGCGCCTGGGTATTCGGCGCTAATTTGCAGGAATGGGCGTGCATCCGTCATCTGACGGAATGTTCTCCGTGGGCGGCCAGGGTACGGATGCCGCCTTTTGCCCCGCCGTTTTCCGCGCCCCGGGCAGCAATGCCCGGGCGACGGCGACGGAAAACGCTTCGGGGTCGGGCCGCCGGCAGGGTGCCGGAGACCCAACGGGCAGGGGTCCGCGATTGGCGCGGGCTTCCGGTCCCACGTACGTTTGTAGGAAGAGTAGAAAATGATGTTTCAAGAGTTTCGTAAGGAAATTGACTGGGGTGGGCGCAAGCTGATCCTAGAGACCGGTAAGGTCGCGCGGCAAGCCGACGGCGCCGTGATTGCCACCTATGGCGACACCAAGGTGCTGTGCACCGTGGTCGCGGAAAAGACGCCCCGTCCGGGCATCGATTTTTTCCCGCTGGCCGTCCATTACGTCGAAAAGGCCTATGCCGCCGGTAAGATTCCGGGTGGCTTTTTCAAGCGCGAAGGCCGCCCCGGCGAAAAGGAAATTCTCACCTCGCGTCTGATCGACCGGCCCATCCGGCCGCTGTTCGCGCCGGGTTACAAGAACGAAGTGCAGGTCATCTGCACGGTCCTGACCCACGATCTGGAAAACGATCCGGACGTGCCGGCCATGATCGGCACCTCGGCCGCTCTCTGCATCTCGGGTGCCCCCTTCATGGGCCCCATCTCGGGCTGCCGCGTCGGCCTGATCGACGGTGCGTTCGTGCTCAACCCGACCTGTGACCAGATGGCCGAAACCAAGCTGGACCTGTTCGTCGCCGGCACCCAGGAAGGCGTGCTGATGGTCGAATCGGAAGCCCACGAATTGTCGGAAGACGACATGCTGGGCGCGGTGATGTTCGGCCACAAGGCCAACCAGGACGTTATCAAGGGCATCATCGAGCTGGCCTCGGCCTGCGCCAAGGACCCGGTCGATCTGCCGGCCGAACCGGAAGGCAAGAAGGCCCTGGCCGACAAGGTCAAGGCGCTCGCCGAAGACGGCCTGCGCGACGCCTACAAGGAAACCGTCAAGCAGTTGCGTCAGGAAAAGATCTCGGCCGTGAAGGCCAAGGTCGCGGAAGACCTGGCGGCTGACGACAGCATCGACCAGGACCTGGTCGGCGCGGCCCTCGGCGGCATCCTGAAGAAACTGGAAAGCGACATCGTGCGTCGCGACATCCTGGACACCGGCAAGCGCATCGACGGCCGTGACACCAAGACCGTGCGGCCGATCGCCGCGGAAGTCGGTGTTCTGCCCCGGACCCACGGGTCGTCCCTGTTCACCCGCGGGGAAACCCAGGCCCTGGTGGTTGCCACGCTCGGCACCGGTCAGGACGAACAGATCATCGACGATCTGGCCAACGATCACCGCCGTACCTTCATGCTGCACTATAACTTCCCGCCGTTCTCGGTTGGTGAAGCGGGCCGTTTCGGCTTTACCGGGCGGCGTGAAATCGGCCACGGCAAGCTGGCTTGGCGGGCGCTTAACCCGCTGATGCCGTCGAAGGACGAATTCCCCTACACGATCCGCGTGGTGTCGGAAATCACCGAATCCAACGGCTCGTCCTCGATGGCCACGGTCTGCGGCACCTCGCTGTCGCTGATGGATGCGGGCGTTCCGCTGCCGCGTCCGGTGGCGGGTATCGCCATGGGCCTGATCAAGGAAGGCGATGAATTCGCGGTCCTGTCGGACATCCTGGGTGACGAAGATCACCTGGGCGACATGGACTTCAAGGTCGCCGGTTCGTCCGAGGGCATCACCTCCCTGCAGATGGACATCAAGATCACCTCGATCACCGAGGAAATCATGAAGATCGCCCTGGGCCAGGCCAAGGAAGGCCGCCTGCACATCCTGGGCGAAATGTCCAAGGGTCTGACCTCGGCCCGTGAAGGGGTTGCGGATACCGCACCCCGGATCACCCAGTTCACCATCAACAAGGATAAGATCCGCGAAGTCATCGGCCCGGGTGGCAAGATGATCCGCGAAATCTGCGAGGTGACGGGTGCCAAGATCGACATCGAAGACGACGGCACCGTGCGTGTCGCCGCCGTTGATGCGGCCGCCGGCGAAGCCGCCATCGACTGGATCAAGTCGATCACGCAGGAACCGGAAATCGGCGCCATCTACAACGGCAAGGTCGTGAAGGTCGTCGATTTCGGCGCTTTCGTGAACTTCATGGGCGCCAAGGACGGTCTGGTCCACATCTCGGAGCTGGCCAACGAACGGGTCGGCCAGGTCACCGACGTCGTCAACGAAGGCGACCAGGTGAAGGTCAAGTTGATCGGCATCGATGACCGCGGCAAGGTCAAGCTCTCCATGCGGGTCGTCGACCAGGAAACCGGCACGGACATCACCGACCAGGTCGGTGAACGGTCCGGCGGCGGTGGCCGGGGCGGCAAGCCGCGTGAGACGCAGGACGCCTAAGCGGCATCCGGTCTACATACGAAGTGCCTCAGAGGGCGGTACCGGAAGCGGTGCCGCCCTTTGTCATCGGGCTGTTCGCCACGGTTGCCTTGGGGCGGATTCTCTGGCTATTGTGCGGCTTAGATCAAGGTCAAGAATCCGGTTCCAAGCGGCCCGGGAAAACAGAAACGTAAAGCCGTGTTGCCGGGGAATGCCCGCATTCAAGACGGCTTGCCCAAGGGAGGCGGGCAGGAATGGCCGCAAGCGTGTGAGCAAGAAAAACGCCTATTCCTATGAAGATTTGATCGCCTGCGGGAAGGGCGAATTGTTCGGTCCCGGCAACGCGCAGCTGCCGCTGCCGCCGATGCTGATGTTCGACCGAATCACGGGGATTTCCGATGAGGGCGGCGCCAACGGCAAGGGTTATGCCGAGGCGGAATTCGACATCAATCCGGACCTGTGGTTCTTCAAATGCCATTTCCAGGGCGACCCGGTGATGCCCGGATGCCTGGGCCTCGATGCCCTGTGGCAGCTGCTGGGTTTTTACCTGGGTTGGACGGGCGCACCCGGCCGCGGTCGGGCCTTGGGCGTCGGCTCGGTCAAGTTCACGGGCCAGGTTCAGCCGGATGCCAAATTGGTCCAGTACCGCATTGATATCCGGCGTGTCATGGCGCGCCAGATCACCCTCGGCATCGCCAACGGCGTGATGCTCGTGGACGGCAAGATCGCCTACGAAACCGAGGATTTACGCGTAACCTTGTTTACCGCCCCCGAAGGGTAGTAAGAGAAGCCCATGAGACGAGTGGTCGTTACCGGAATGGGAATCGTGTCACCGATCGGCAGCAACGTTGCCGAGGTGACGGACAGCCTGCGCGCAGGGCGCTCGGGCATCGTTTTTTGCCCGGAGTATGCGGAGCGCGGGTTCCGCTCGCACCTGCATGGTGCTCCGACGATCGATATGGACGACAAGATCGACCGAAAGCTGCGCCGCTTCATGGGCGACGGGGCGGCCTATGCCTATGTCGCCATGCAGGAAGCCATGGCCGACGCCGGGCTTTCCGAAGCCGACGTGTCCGATGAGCGCACGGGTCTCGTCATGGGCTCGGGCGGGCCGTCGACCTCGGCCCTGATCGATGCCGCCGACACGGCCCGCGATAAGGGCGCCAAACGCATCGGCCCCTATGCGGTGCCCAAGGCCATGTGTTCCACCGTGTCGGCCAACATGGCCACGGCCTACCACATGCGCGGTCTCAGCTATTCCATCTCGTCGGCCTGTTCGACCTCGGCCCATTGCATCGGCAACGGGGCGGAGCTGATCCAATGGGGCAAGCAGGACGTGGTCTTCGCCGGCGGCGGCGAGGAACTGCATTGGTCCCTGACCGTGCTGTTCGACGCCATGGGGGCGCTGTCCTCCAAATATAACGACACGCCCGAACGCGCATCGCGTCCCTTCGACGCCGACCGCGACGGCTTCGTGATCGCCGGCGGTGCCGGTGTGGTGGTGCTTGAGGAGCTGGAGCGCGCCCAAGCCCGGGGTGCGAAGATCTACGGCGAAGTGGTCGGCTACGGTGCCACTTCCGACGGCGTTGACATGGTCGCCCCCTCGGGCGAAGGGGCCATGCGTTGCATGCGCTTGGCGACGGCGGGCCTCGGCAATACCAAGGTCGATTACATCAACGCGCACGGGACCTCGACCCCGGCCGGGGACATGACCGAACTCAAGGCGATTCAAGAAGTGTTCGGCGCGCATAAGCCGAAGATTTCCTCGACCAAGTCGCTGACCGGCCATTCCCAGGGGGCCACGGGCGCGCACGAGGCGATCTATTCCTTGATCATGCTGAACAACGATTTCATCGCCGCCTCCGCCAACGTGGAAAACCTCGACCCGGAAGCGGGCGATGCGGAAATCGTGACCAAGCGGATCGACGGCGCGGGCCTGAACTGCGTGCTGTCCAATTCCTTCGGCTTTGGCGGGACCAACGCCACGCTGGCATTCAAGCGGCTTGAAGCTTAATCGACGGGCCATCGCCGGCCCCGCAGGAGAAGACCCATGAACGGCCCCGTTGACGGATCTGGCGTGCCCCCGCAGGACACACCCGATGCGCCCGCCCTGCGCTCCAACATCATGGCCGGCCGTCGGGGCCTGGTGCTGGGTGTCGCCAACGATCATTCCATCGCCTGGGGGATCGCCCGGACCCTGAGCCAACACGGCGCGGACATCGCCTTTACCTATCAGAACGATGCCATCGCCAAGCGGGTGACTCCGTTGGCGGCGTCTCTCGGGTCGACCCTGGTCTTGCCCTGCGAGGTCGAAGACCAGGCCTCCATCGACAGCGTGTTTCAGCGCCTCAAGGCGGAATGGGGCGGGCTCGACTTCGTGGTCCATGCCGTCGCCTATTCCGACAAGGACGAGCTCAAGGGCAAATACCTGAACACGTCGCGCGACAACTTCCTGCGCACCATGGACGTCAGCTGCTATTCCTTCACGGCCCTGGCCCGTGCCGCCGCCGACATGATGGGCGAGGGCGGCTCGCTGATTACCCTGACCTACACGGGCTCGACCCGCGTGATGCCCAATTACAACGTCATGGGCGTGGCCAAGGCGGCGTTGGAAGCCAGCGTGCGTTATCTCGCCGCCAACCTGGGTCCCCAGGGCATCCGGGTCAACGCGATTTCGGCCGGTCCCATGCGCACACTTGCCGGCAGCGCCATCGGCGGCGCGCGCCATGTCTACAAGTGGAATCAGCGCCACGCGCCGCTGAAGCGCACGGTGCGGCTGGAGGATGTCGGGGGGGCGGCGCTCTACCTGCTGTCCGATCTGTCGGCCGGCGTCACCGGCGAGGTTCACCACGTCGATTCCGGCTACAACATCATCGGCCTGCCGAACCCGGAAGATATGGTCGACGATTGAGGTTTCGGGCGGCTTGGCCGCCGGGCAGGGCTTAACAATTAAGCCTGGAATAAACCTTAGACATCTTTATATAATCATTCTAATTCTGAAAACGGCGCCCGGAGCGCCGCACAGTAGAGGTGCGCGACCGAATGATGAAGATGCACATCCCCCACGACACGCCGTCCCACGACGCCCGGCCCTTCAGCCAGATTTTGGACCGGCTGCGCGGCGCCGGCCTGCGTCCGACGCGCCAGCGCATGGCGCTCGCCAAGCTGCTGTTCGAAGGCGGCGATCGCCATTTGACGGCGGAAATGCTGCACGCGGACGCCCAGTCGGCCAACGTGCGGGTGTCGCTGGCCACCGTCTACAACACGCTGCACCAGTTCCACCGCGCGGGCCTGCTGCGTGAGATTGTCGTTGATTCCCAACGCACCTACTTCGACACCAACATGTCGGACCATCATCATTTCTATTTCGATCAGTCGGGCGAACTGGCCGACATTCCGGGCGACCAGGTCGAAGTCGCGGCCCTGCCGGCCGCGCCGGACGGCATGGAAGTGTCGCGCGTCGACGTCGTCGTGCGGGTGCGCCCCCAAGGCGCCTGACGAGGGCGCCTGCCGGCCGCGCAAGGCCGCGGTCTTTATGACATCTGATCTTCTGCGACGCGGCCCTTTTCAGGGCGTGCGGAAGTATGTCTTCATAAGATTATATTAATTCTAAACTTGACAGCAACCCACTGTCATCGCATAACCTTTGTGTCTAAAAATCTTGTCCACCAAACATACCTAGGGAGTCATGCAATGAGCCTCAAAGGCAGCCAGACCGAAGAAAACCTGAAAGCCGCGTTCGCCGGGGAATCCCAGGCCAACCGCCGCTATCTCTATTTCGCCCAGAAGGCCGACGTCGAGGGCTACAACGACGTCGCCGCCGTGTTCCGGTCGACGGCCGAAGGCGAAACCGGCCATGCCCACGGCCACCTGGAATTCCTCGAAGAAACCGGTGACCCGGCCACGGGCGAGCCGATCGGCCCGACGGGCGACAACCTGAAGGCCGCCATCGCCGGTGAAACCCACGAATACACCGACATGTATCCCGGGATGGCCAAGACGGCCCGTGACGAAGGCTTCGACGAAATCGCCGATTGGTTCGAAACCCTCGCCAAGGCTGAAAAGTCCCACGCCGGCCGCTTCCAGAAAGCGCTCGACAGCCTGGACTAATCCGCCAGGATTAAATCCGCATGATCCGGTTGCGGCGCGGGCGGTCATACCGTCCGCGCCGGCCGGATGAAAACCGCAATGCGCCGTGCGGCCAACGTGCGGTGCGTTCGCGGTAATTCGATAGCTTTATATCCGGTCAGACCGCTTTCGGGGGAGGAAGCGCGTCCCTGTCGATCCGCCGCCCGGGTTTCCCCGGCCGCATGAAAAGGACATGACATGAGCGAAGGCAGCCTGGAAGCCCCGATCCGCCACGTGATTCCCTGGCAGGACCCCGATTTCTACGATGAGGAAAAGCTCGACGCGGAACTGCGCCGGGTGTTCGATATCTGTCACGGATGCCGGCGTTGCTTCAATCTGTGCGACAGCTTCCCGCGCCTGTTTGACCTGATCGACGAGTCCGAATCCGGCGAGCTCGACACCGTCGACAGCGCAGATTTCAAGCCGGTCGTGGATGCCTGCACGCTCTGCGACATGTGCTTCCTGACCAAATGTCCTTACGTGCCGCCCCATGAATTCAACCTGGATTTCCCGCATCTGATGCTGCGCGCCCGCGCCATCGACCAGAAGAAGGGCAAGGTTCCCTTCGCCGCCCGGGAAATGACCAAGACGGACCGCAACGGCAAGCTGGCCTCCGCCGTGGCGCCGGCCGTCAACTGGGCCTGCAAGTGCGACAACGGCCTGACCCGCCCGGCCATGGAAAGCCTGGCCGGCATCCACCGCGACGCTAAACTGCCGGAATTCCACGCCAAGACCTTCCAGGACCTGGCCAAGACGCCGCCCGCCGTGGATCCGGCCGGCCCGGCCCACGGCCGCAAGGCCGTGCTGTACGCGACCTGTTTCGCCAACTTCAATAATCCCGGCATCGGCACCTCGGCCCAGGCCGTGTTGGCCAAGAACGGGGTCGAGACGGAGGTCGTCTATCCCCGCTGCTGCGGCATGCCGCAGTTGGAACAGGGCGACATCGCCGCCGTTGCCGAAGCCGCGCGCGAGGTTTCGGCCGAACTCTGCCAATGGATCGACAAGGGTTATGAGATCATCGGCTTGGTGCCGTCCTGCGCCCTGATGATGAAATTCGAATGGCCGCTGATCCTGCCCGACGACGAAAATGTGAAAAAGCTAGCGGCCCATACCTCGGACATTACCGAATACGTCGTCGCCATTGCCAAAAAGGAAGGCCTGGCCGACGGCATGACACCCTTGGCCGGCGGCGTCACGGCGCATATCGCCTGCCACGCCCGGGCCCAGAACATGGGCCAGAAAGGGGCGGAAATGCTGCGCCTGGTGCCCGACACGGACGTCAAGGTGATCGAGCGCTGTTCCGGCCACGGCGGATCCTGGGGCGTGACCAAGGAATTCTTCGAGGTCGGACTCAAGGTCGGCAAGCCCGCCGCCCGTCAGGCGGCCAAGAACGAAACGCCCTTCGTGGTCTCCGAATGTCCGTTGGCCCGCGACCACATCATCCAGGGGATGGAGCGCCTCGACGCGGACGTCAGCGGCATCAACCATGCCCAACACCCCATCGAACTGATGGCCATCGCCTACGGCCTGAAAGATTAATTCCATGCCCAACAAGCACGAGATCACCACCGCCGATATCCTGCCGATGGACGTTTACGGCCGTGAACGGGCCGAGCGGCGCAAGCGCATGACCGAAATCAAGCGCAACCGCCGTGTCGCCGTCGGCCCCGACGCTACGTTCTATTTCGAAAGCTTCGACACCATGTTTCATCAGGTGCACGAAATGCTGTTCATCGAAAAAGGCGGGGCGGATCAGGTGCCCGACGAATTGGCCGCCTACAACCCCCTGATCCCCAAGGGCCGGGAACTTGTCGCCACCTTGATGTTCGAAATCGACGATCCCGTGCGCCGCGCGCAGTTCCTGGACGGTCTTGGCGGGGTCGAGGAAACGGTGACCTTCGAATTCGCCGGGGAAAGTGTCGCAGGCGTGCCGGAAGCCGACATCGACCGCACCACCGCCGACGGCAAGGCGTCGAGCGTGCAGTTCCTGCACTTTCCCTTCACCGACGCCCAGGCCGCCAAGTTCAAGGACGCCGGCACCCAGGTGCAGTTGCAGATCGCCCATGAAAAATACGGCCATATCGCGATTCTGCCCGCCCCGGTGAAGGACGCCCTGGCCGGCGATTTCGATTAAGCGAACGTTCGAGGGTGAAGAGACGGCGCGGCGGGCCATGGGCCCGCCGTTTCGTTATTCGACCGCCTCGTCCTTGCGCACGCCCCACAGCTCGACCCGGCGGATCCAGCCTTCGAAGCCGGCGGCGCGGACCCGGCACCAGCCGCTGTCCTTGGGGCAGACGGCGATGCGGACGATGACGTCGGGCTCCAGCCGGGCAAGCGCCCGCGCGTCGCTGCTGGCCTCGGCGCGCAGGGTGCGCGTACGGCCCAGTACGATGGACGTGCGTTCGCCGTCCAGCATGGTCTGATGGACCCAGCCCTGGGTGCCCTGGTGGTCGCGCACCTTGCGCCAGGTCTGGAACTCGGCGATCACCTCGATGGGCAGATGGCGGCGGCGGTAGACCCAGTCGACGGGATACTGCACGCCGGGGCCGGAACGCATGTTGACCTCACCGGCGCGCAAAGACACGAAACGCGGCAGCGGCTGCCCTGAAGGGGTGTTGGATGTGGTTCCGGAAGCCTGCCCCGGCCCCTGCGCCCGGACGGCCTGAGGCAGCAGGGCGACGGTCAGCATGATGACGGCCAGCACCACAGCCCGGGACCAGATGGTGATGGGGCGTGCGGTTTGGCTGCGGCGGGCGAATAGCCGGTTCATGCGGGTCCTCGGGTCCTGGGGCGCTGGGGGGAATCAGCGTATGCGCCCAAGCCGGTCCTTGGCGTCGGTCTTGAGGGACTTATCGCCATCACGGCGCGGGCCGTCAAGGCCCTTGCCCGGTGAAGACGGGTCCCGGTCCCGGGCGTTTCATGATGCTATAGACACGGGCTATGATAAGTTGCTATGGCCCCGATGAACGGAGACCGACCGACCATGTCCAATAAAAAGCCCCGCGTCGTCGTCACGCGCAAACTGCCCGACGCCATCGAAACCCGCATGATGGAACTGTTCGATGTGCAGTTGAACCTGGATGACAAGGCGATGACCAAGGCGCAGCTGATCGCCGCCGTCGCCAATGCGGACGTTCTGGTGCCGACGGTCACCGACCGCATCGACGCCGCCATTCTGGCCCAGACCGGTGATCGCCTGCGCCTGATCGCCAATTACGGCACGGGTGTCGACCATATAGATCTGGCCACCGCACGTCAGCGCGGCATCACCGTCACCAACACCCCCGACGTGTTGACCGAGGACACGGCCGACATGACCATGGCGCTGTTCCTTGCCGTGTCGCGGCGCATCGCCGAGGGTGAGCGCGTGATGCGCACGGGCGAATGGCAGGGCTGGTCCCCGACCTGGATGCTCGGCCACCGCATCAACGGCAAACGTCTCGGCATCATCGGCATGGGCCGCATCGGCCGCGCTGTTGCGCGCCGTGCGCGCGGTTTCAACATGGCGGTCCACTATCACAATCGCAAACGCGTGCATGAGTCCGTGGAGAACGAGCTGGAAGCCACCTATTGGGAAAGCCTGGATCAGATGCTGGCCCGGGTCGATTTGGTCTCCGTCAACTGCCCGCATACGCCGGCAACCTACCATCTTCTGTCGGCGCGGCGCCTGCAGCTGCTGCAGCCCCACTGCATCATCGTCAACACGGCACGCGGTGAAGTGATCGACGAAAACGCCCTGACCCGCATGCTCGAAGCCGGCGACATCGCCGGGGCGGGTCTTGACGTGTTCGAACACGAACCCGCCGTGAATCCCAAATTGCTTGCCCTCGACAACACGGTCCTGCTGCCCCATTTGGGCAGTGCCACGGTCGAAGGCCGCGTCGACATGGGCGAAAAGGTGCTGATCAACATCAAGACCTTCGTCGACGGGCACAAGCCGCCGGACCGCGTGCTGGGCGACGCCTTCTGATCCCGCCCGGCCCGCTCTGGGCCGGAACGCAACAGGGAATGCGCCGCGCCGCGGCGCCGATACCGTCATGCATATCGCCCAACCCCTCCACGTGCAGCCGATCCCCTTCGTGGATCCCGTGGACGCCTTCGAGGCCTTCGCCGATGATCCCGTCGCGGCCCTGCTCGACAGCGCCGACGCGGTCGGCGGGCGCGGGCGCTATGCCTTCCTGGCGGGCGATCCCTATCACGTGCTGGAGGCCGGTGCTGAGGACGACCCCTTTGGCCAGTTGGCCCATGAATTGGCCCGTGTGCGCACGGAATCCGTGCCCGGCCTGCCACCGTTTCAGACCGGGGCCGTCGGCGTGCTGGGTTACGAGTTGGGCAGTGCGCTGGAGCGCCTGCCCGACCGCAAACCGGGCGGCCTGAATTTCCCTGACATGGTCATGGGCTTCTACGACACGGTCGCCGTATTCGACATGAAGCTGCGCAAGGCCTGGGTTCTGGCCAGCGACGTCAGCCGCCGCACGGGCGGACCGCGCCGCCCCGGCCGCGAGGCCCGGGCCAAGACCATGGCGGCCCGGATCCGGGACGTGCAGCCGGTGGCCGAGCCGCCGGGCCTGGACCTGACCTGGCGCGCCGATCAGACCCGGGCCGAGGTCGAGGCCCGCATCGCCCGCGCCATCGACTACATCCACCTGGGCGACATCTTCCAGGCCAATATCGCGCAGCGTTTCCTCACCGATCTGCCGACGGAAACCCGGCCCTATGACGTCTACCGGCGGCTCAGGCGCATTTCCTCCGCCCCCTTCGCGGCGTTCCTCAATTGCGGCAAGGGCCGGGCGGTGATTTCCGCCTCGCCGGAACGGTTCCTGTCGCTGGGCCCCGGCGGGGTTATCGAAACCCGCCCCATCAAGGGCACGCGGCCACGCGGCGTGACCACGGACGAGGACCGGGCCCTGGCCGCCGCCCTGATCGCCTCGGAAAAGGACCGGGCGGAAAATCTGATGATCGTCGACCTGTTGCGCAACGACCTGTCGCGGGTCGCGCGGATCGGTTCCGTGCGGGTGTCCAAGCTGTTCGAGCTGGAAACCTTCGCCCGGGTCCATCATCTGGTGTCGGAGGTTCAGGCCGACATCGCCGAAGGGCTGGACGCGGTCGATCTGTTGCGCGCGACCTTCCCCGGCGGATCGATCACCGGGGCGCCGAAGATCCGCGCCATGGAAATCATTCACGAACTGGAGCCCGTCCCGCGCGGGCCCTACTGCGGGGCGGTGGCCTGGCTTGGGTTCGACGGGGCCATGGATTCCGCCATCGCCATCCGCACCATGACCTATGCGGACGGCGTGGTCGCCGCCCAGGCCGGGGGCGGCATCGTCGCCGACAGCGATCCGGCGGATGAATTCGAGGAAAGCATGACCAAGATCAAACCGCTGCTGGCCGCCCTCGACGGCCGGGTGGCGCTGCCGTGAAGGGCACCGGGACATGATCATCGATCTCAACGGCAACCTGGTCGCGGCGGCGGATGCGCGCCTTGATCCCTTCGACCGAGGCTTCACCCTGGGCGACGCCATATTCGAAAGCCTGCGGGTGCGGGACGGGGCACCGGAATTCGCGGCCGAACATCTGGCCCGCCTGGCCCAGGCGTCTGACGTCACAGGCATTCCCCTGCCCTTTACCCAAGATCAGGCGCTGGACCGCATGGCGCGGCTGATCGACGCCAACAAGATGACCGACGCGGCGCTGCGCCTTACGGTCAGCCGGGGCGCCGCCGCCCGCGGTGTCGCCGCACCCAAGGCCGAGGACTGCCGGCCCACGGTGGTGATCTCCGTCCACCCCCTGCCGCCGACGCGGGGTGCTGTGGTCGGCATGATCACGGCGACGGTGACCCGGCGTAACGAGCACTCGCCCTTTTCCCGCGTCAAGGCGACGCCCTACCTGGACAGCATCATCGCCCTGGAAGAAGCCCGCGCCGAGGGCGCCCAGGACGCGGTGCTGCTGAACACGGCGGGCCGCGTGGCCTCGGCCTGTTACGCCAACCTGTTCGCGGTGATCGACGGGCGCCTGGTCACGCCGCCCTTGGCCGATGGGCCGCTGCCGGGGGTGACACGGGGCCGCGTGCTGGCGGCGCTGGGCGGGGCGGAACAAAGCCTGACGCCCGAAGACCTGGCCCGCGCAGATGAAATCTTTCTGACCAACAGCTTCGGCGTGCGCCCCGTGGGCGTACTCGATGGCCGCCTGCTTGCCCCCATGCCGGGCGCGATGACGCAGAAGGCGCAGGCCTTCGTCGGCTGAACCCCGCCTATCAAATAAACAGGGTCGCAAAACCCTCGCGCCCCATGGGGCGCGTGCCGGTTGTTTTGCGTATCGTTCAGATAAAAATGATGGCTCCGTCTTTGGAGGCATCATTGAGAAAGGTCACCAGCCCGCCCGGCTGCACCGGTACATCTTCGCGGAGCGGCATGGCTTCCAGCCCGCGGGCGCGCAGGCCCATTTCGCAGACCATGAAGGTCACGCCCATCTCGACACAGGCGCTGAGCAGGACCTCGAACGTGGCGACGCCCTGGGCCTCATAGCGATCATCGAGGGTGCCGCCCGGTTGCACGTGGGATTGGCCGCCCAGGCCCTGGCCCACGGGCAGGTCGCGCCAGGCGGCGTCGTCACCCAGCGCCTTACAGGCGTCCATGGTGAAAAACAACGTCACAGCCCGGTCGACGGCGGCGGCGGCCGCCGCCGTCGCCAGGGCGTAATGGATCTTGTCGTACTCGCCCGCATAGACGATGACCGACAGCTTGTCAGGCGGCGTGGTGTCAGCCGGCGGCGCAGGTTCGGCCATCTGCGGCCCCCTCATGGCTGGAGAGATCGGTGATCGTCGGATTGTCGCCGCACAACGGGCAGCCAGGATCGGCCTTGACCTTGATCTTGCGGAAATTGGCGGCAAGCCCTTCGTAGACCATCAGATGGCCCGACAGGCTGTCACCGATGCCGAGCAGTTCCTTGAGGATTTCCGTCGCCTGCAATGATCCCATGGTGCCGCAGAGCGCGCCCAGCACCCCGGCCTCGGCGCAGGACGGAATCTGGCCCGGCGGTGGGGCTTCGCGGAAGATGCAGCGATAGCAGGGGCCGTGATGACCGTCGCCGTCGGTTTCATGGGCCTTGAAGGTCGCCAATTGGCCGTCGAAACGCAGGATGGCCGCGGTGACCAGGGGCTTTTTCGCGAAATAGGCGGCGTCGTTGATCAGGAAGCGGGTTTCGAAATTGTCGGAGCCGTCGGCGACCAGATCGTATTGCGCCATCAGATCGAGGGCGTTGTCCGGCGTGATGCGTTCGAAATGGGGGACCAGGGTGACGTCCGGGTTGATGGCGGCCAGGGTCGCCTTGGCACTTTCCACCTTGGGCATGCCGACCGACGCCGTCTGATGGACGATCTGGCGCTGCAGGTTGGATAGGTCCACCGTATCGTCGTCGATCACGCCGATGGTGCCGACCCCGGCGGCGGCCAGATACAGCAGCACGGGCGATCCCAGCCCCCCGGCACCGATGACCAGAACCCGGCTCGACAGCAGCTTGGCCTGGCCGATGCCGCCGACCTCTTTCAGCAGGATGTGCCGGGCGTAGCGGTTGACCTGGTCCTCGGAAAAGTCGGTGAAGTCCATATTCTTGCCTATTCGCCCAGGCCCGCGAACAGATCGGTCGACAGGTAGCGTTCGGCGAAGCTGGGCAGGATCACGACGATGCGGGCGTCGGTCAGATTGTCGCGGGCCGCCAGTTCCAGGGCCGCCGCCACGGCGGCACCCGACGAAATGCCGCAGGGCAGGCCTTCCAGCCTTGCGATCTTGCGCGCCGTCTCGATGGCGCGGTCGTTGCCGATCTGCAGCACTTCGTCGATTTCCTTGGTGTCCAGGTTCGCCGGCACGAAACCGGCGCCGATGCCCTGAATCTTGTGCGGCCCCGGCAGGCCGCCGGACAGGATGGCTGAGTCCTCGGGCTCGACCGCGACGACCTTGAGCTTCGGGTTGTACTTGCGCAGAACCTGAGCGCAGCCGGTCAGCGTGCCGCCCGTGCCGACGCCGGAGATCAGCACGTCGACCTTGCCGCCCGTGTCCTTCCAGATTTCCTCGGCCGTGGTGTTGCGGTGGATTTCCGGATTGGCCGGGTTTTCGAACTGCTGCAGCATGACCGCACCCGGCGTGCTGTCGACGATTTCCTTGGCGCGCTCGATCGCACCCCGCATGCCGAGGGGCGCCGGGGTCAGTTCCAGTTCCGCCCCCAGAAGGTAGAGCATCTTGCGCCGCTCCAGCGACATGCTTTCCGGCATGGTCAGGATCAGCCGGTAGCCCTTGGCGGCGGCGACGAAGGCGAGCGCGATGCCCGTGTTGCCCGAGGTCGGCTCGACCAACGTGGCGCCGGCCTTGAGGCGGCCGTCCCGTTCGGCGGCTTCGATCATGTTCAGGCCGATGCGGTCCTTGACCGACGACAGGGGATTGAAGAACTCGCACTTGCCGACGATATCGGCGGTCACGCCGGTGTCCTCGGTCATGCGCTTCAGGCGGATCAGGGGCGTGGCGCCCACCGTGTCGATGATGCTGTCGTAGATGCGACCCCGGAATTCACCCTGCGCGCGGGCACCCTTTGCCGTGTCCATGGAACTCGTCTCCTCCGAATGGGTTTCCTCTTAGATGAGGATGCTAGATCGTGAAATCCAGGTTGGGCCGGCCTTCGCTGTCGACCCCGGCCTGATGGGCCTTGAGGCACAATTCGTCGATCGACGTGGCATCCAGGCGGACCATGGCGGCTTCGCGCAGTTCCGCCCACAGGGGCCGCACGACCTTGAGCCCCAGGTCCGAACCGTCGGCGTCTTCCAGAATATCATCGGCACCGTCGGCGCCGGCGATCACACGCACGATGTCGCCCACGGAAATGCGCCGGCGCTCGCGGGCCAGGCGGTAGCCGCCCTTGGGCCCCCGCACGCCGACCAGGATGTCCGCCTTCACCAATTGCTGCAGGGCCTGTTCCAGATAGCGCCGGGGAATGCCCTGGCGGCGCGTGATGTCGCGGCTCTGCACGGGCTGGGCGCCCATGTGATAGGCCACGTCCAGCACCGCCTCGATGGCGTAAAGCGTCTTTTTCGATAGTCGCAGCATGTGGTCAGGCCCCCCCCGTACCGGTCGATCCGAAGCCGCCCGTGCCTCGGGTTGTGCTCTCCAGGTCCGCCCGCTCATCCCAGGCGATTTGCGTGACCGGCGCGATGACCATTTGGGCGATGCGCATGCCGGGTTCAATTTCAAAGGCCTCGGAATTTAGGTTTATCAGAATGACTTTGATCTCGCCGCGGTAGTCGGCGTCGATGGTGCCCGGGCTGTTGAGCACCGTAATCCCGTGCTTGGCGGCCAGGCCGGAGCGCGGCCGCACCTGCGCCTCATACCCCTGGGGCAGGGCGATGGCGATGCCCGTGGGCACCAGGGCGCGGGCCATGGGATCAAGCATCATGGATTGATCCAAAGCCGCCAAAAGGTCCAATCCCGCCGCATCCGCCGTGGCATAGGCCGGCAGCGCCAGGGCCGCGCCATGGGGCAGGCGTTGAACGGGAACGGTCAGGGCGGTCATTCGGCGTCCGCGCCCGTCGCGGCGGCGGCCGCCGTGACATGATCGGCGATGCGTTGGGCCAACCGCTCGCCGACCTGGGTCTTGGTCTGCGGCGGCCAATCCTCGACCCCCGATCCGGTGACCAGATGCACCCGGTTCATGTCGCCGCCGAAGGTGCCCGTTTCCGGCGACACGTCGTTGGCGCAGATCCAGTCGCAGCCCTTGCGGTTCCGCTTGGCCACGGCATGGCCGACCACGTTTTCCGTCTCGGCGGCGAAGCCGACGACCAGGGCCGGGCGGTTCTTTCCGGGGGCCGACAGGGTCGCCAGGATGTCCGGGTTTTCGGCCAAGGCCAGGGCCGGCAGGCTTTTGCCGTCCTTCTTCATCTTTTCCGGGGCCTGGTCGGCGGTCCGCCAATCGGCCACGGCGGCGGCGCAGACGGCGATATCGGCGGGCAGGGCCTCGGCGCAGGCGGCCAGCATGTCGCGGGCCGTCTCCACATGCACGGTGGCGACGCCGACCGGATCCTTCAAGGTGACCGGCCCGGTGACCAGGGTCACGCGGGCTCCTAAGGCCGCCAGCGCCGATGCGATGGCATGGCCCTGCTTGCCGGACGACCGGTTGGCGATATAGCGCACAGGGTCGATGGGCTCATGGGTCGGCCCGCTGGTGACCAGGGCGTGCTTGCCCCGAAGGGGCTGGCCGCCGTGAAAGAAATCGATCAGGGCCTGGGCGATGTCCAAGGGTTCGGTCATGCGCCCGGGGCCGAACTCGCCGCAGGCCATGTCGCCGTCTTCCGGGCCGATCACGGTGACGCCGCGCGATTTCAATGTGTCGATATTGGCCTGGGTCGCCGCGTGCTCCCACATGCGCACGTTCATGGCGGGGGCGACGATCACCGGCTTGTCCGTCGCCAGCAGCGCCGTGGTCGCCAAATCCGTGGCCAGCCCTTGCGCCATCTTGGTCAGCACGTCGGCCGAGGCCGGGGCGACCAGGATCACGTCGGCGTCGCGGGACAATTGGATATGGCCCATTTCCTGCTCGTCCGTCAGGTCGAACAGGTCCTGATAGACCTTGTCGCCGGTGACAGCACCCAGCGCCAAGGGGGTCACGAACTGCGCCCCGCCCGCCGTCAGCACGCAGCGCACCTGGGCTCCCCGCTCCTTCAGGCGGCGGACCAGATCGGGCGTCTTATAGGCGGCGATCCCGCCCGTGACGATCAACAGGATGCGTTTTCCGGAAAGCATGTCTTTGGGCTGTCCCTTGCTGGCCGATCATTCCCGGCCCTATAAATACGCAAAGAACAGTGTACTTAAAGTAAATATTACCCCCCGGCAAGATTAAGGGAGCGGGTGGCCATTCCGGGGACGGCGTTCCTCTAGCCGCGTGATCCTTAGGTGACGGGTATATCCGGCGGTTGTAATATTCCGGCCATGGTCAAGAAACCCGCGAAACCCAAATCCTTCCGCGACCCCGTCGAACCCGAGACACGGGCGGAACGGCTGCTCGCGGACTGCGTCCTGAGCGGCGAAATCGCCGACGTCTCCGATTTCAAGGACGATGCGGAGAAGGTGGTGCGGGCGGCATTACTGCGCGACCTTTGCCTGAATGCAGAAAACCGGGACATTGACCCCCATGGCATTTGGTTAAAGGGCGCGAAGGTAACTGGCGCCCTCGAAATGGGAGGGGCGACCCTGGATCGAGCTCTTTCGTTCGTCGGTTGTATCTTCACGGACCGGCCGGTCTTTAGTGATGCCAAGGGCAAGCTGCTTGGGTTTTTTAAATGTACCTTGCCGGGGATTGCGGCAGACCGGCTTTCGCTTGAGGGGAGCCTGTCCTTACAGGGTGCCACGGTGACCGGCGAAATGCGCCTTCCAGGTGCCAAGATCGGTGCACAGGTTGATTGTTCCGGGGCGTCCCTCTCCAACGAAAATGGTAGGGCTTTCTTTGCGGATGGTCTTGAAGTCATGGGGGATTTGTTCTTTCCGGGCGTAACAGTGACCGGTGAAATACGCCTTCTGGGGGCCAAAGTAGGCGAACAAATTGCTTGCTTTGGGGCGATTTTCGGCAACGGAAACGGCGTAGCCTTTCATGCAGACCACCTTGAGGTTGGGGGCAGTTTGGTTTTTCAGAACGCGAAAGTAACCGGCGAAGTGCGCCTTGTGGGCGCCAAGGTGGGTGGGCAGGTCAATTGCGTCGAAGCGGTCTTCACTAACAAAGGTGGCGACGCTTTATCTGCGGATAACCTTGAAGTTCAGGCCTCCTTTTTCTTCACGGATTTGATGGCGCCAGTTATTGGTAAAATGAGTCTCATCCATGCCTCTGTCGAGACATTGTACGCAGACGGTAGCGGTTGGCCTGAGGAGGGCAACCTAAATCTTGATGGATTTCGCTATCGAACACTGGGCATTTACCAGCCGTGGGCAATCCTCCTGGGATGGATCGAACGGCAGCCTCCGGAGCAGTTCACGCCGCAGCCCTATGAACAAGCAATCAAGGTATATCGCGAGGCGGGGCATCTGGCCGATGCGCGCGAAATGGGTATCGCCAAGGAAGAAGCCTACCGAAAGCAGGGCGGGCTCGGTTGGAAGCATCGGGCGTGGTTATTGTTCGCCAAGTGGACCATTGCTTATGGCTACAAACCCTGGCGGGCTGGCGTGTGGATACTCTTCGCGGTCATGTTCGCCTGGATGGTCTTCAACAGCGCCTATCACCAGGGGTACATGCGTCCCGCGAAAGAACGCGTGTTCGTCCACCAATGCTTCAATGGCCCAGCCAAATCAGGTCAATGTTCCGCTTGGGTTGAGCGGAAACTGGACTGGCGGGCGGAACCTTTGCGCGTTCCCCAGGATTATCCGGCGTTCAATGGGTTGATGTATTCCCTGGACACGTTCTTTCCCTTCGTCGACTTCCATCAGGAAGCCTATTGGCTTCCCTTCGCGGGGGATCGCTTTGGCTGGTTCTTCCGGCTGTGGCTTTGGGTGCACATCATCGCCGGCTGGGTGCTCTCGACCATGGCGGTCGCCGGCCTGACGGGCCTGATCAAGAAAGACTAGGCAGGCCGGGGCCCGCCGTCTAATTCATCACGTTATAGGTAAAAATCACCGCCAGGATCACGACGATGATCCAGAGCAGGACCGGGGTGCGGGGTTTGTCCTCGCCGTCGCGCAGCAGGCGTACGGTTTCCGGGTCCAGGGTCAGGCGGCCTTCGGCCAGTCTGCGGGCGCCGATTTCCAAATCTTCCATGACGCGCGGCAGGCGTTCCGCGACTTCGGCAAGGCCCTGGAAGGTGTCCATGATCTTGGCCTCGGGCCCCAGGTTGGCGCGCATCCAGTCTTCGATCAGCGGCCTTGCCAGCACCCACATGTTGGTGTCGGGGTAGAGTTTGCGGCTTACCCCCTCGGCGGTCAGCATGGTTTTCTGCAGCAGCAGCAATTGCGGCTGGGTTTCCATGGCGAAGGTTTCCGTGACCTGGAACAGCTGGCCCAGCAGGCGGCCGATGGAAATCTCGTGCTGGGGCTTGTCCAGGATCGGCTCGGCGATGGAGCGGCAGGCCTGGGTGAAGGCGTCGACGGATTTGTCGCGGGGCACCCATCCGGCCTCGAAATGCACTTCGGCCGCGCGGCGGTAATCGCGGGTGAGGAAGCCCAGCAGCATTTCACCCAGGTTGCGCCGGGTCTTCTTATCGACCCGGCCCATGATGCCGAAGTCGACGGCGCCGATCGCCCCGTCCGCCATCACGAACAGATTGCCCGGGTGCAGGTCGGCATGGAAGAAGCCGTCGCGGAACACCTGGTTGAAGAAGGCGCGGGCCGCGTTTTCGACCACCGTCTTGGGATCGATCCCGGCGGCGGCGATGGCGTCCACGTCGTTGATGGGAAAGCCGTCGATGCGTTCCGTCGTCAGCACCCGCGATCCCGTGCGCGCCCAATCGACGGCGGGGATGACGAAGGTGTCGTCGCCGTCGAAATTGTCGGCCATTTCGGCGGCGGCGGCGGCTTCGAACCGCAGGTCCATTTCCAGTTCCACCGACTGGGCGATGGTTTCCACCACCTCGCGGGGTTTCAGGCGCTTCAAGTCCGGGCGGGCGCGCTCCATGACCCGCGCGGCCCAGCGGAACAGGTCGAGGTCGCGGCGGAACCGGGCCTCGATCCCCGGGCGCAAAATCTTCACCGCGACCTTGTCGCCCTCCGTCGTCTCGGCGAAATGGACCTGGGCGATGGAGGCGGCGGCCACGGGCTCGTCGTCGAAGGAGGCGAACAGGGTTTCCACCGGCACCTGGAATTCCTGCTCGATGGTCTGGCGGGCCAGGTCGGTGGAAAACGGCGGCAGGTCGTCCTGCAACTGCGCCAGGTCCTGGGTGATCTCCTCGCCCAACAGGTCCGGGCGGGTCGACAACGCCTGGCCCAGCTTGATGAAACTGGGCCCGGCTTCGGAAAGGGCATTGGCCAGGCGCTGGCCCGGCCGGCCCGGCACGGAGCGTTTGGACAGCAGCTTGGCCGCCTTGGCGACCGCCGGGGCGACGCCCAGGTCTTCCAGCGGGAACAGGGCATCGTGGCGCGCCAGCAGGCGGGCGATGGCGAACAGGCGCCAGAGATTGGAGAGATGACCGCTCATGCGTTCTGGGTCCCGGGCCGGTCTCAGGTGCGCCAGGCGGAATGGATGGCCGCGATCCCGCCCGTCAGGTTGCGGTATTCGGCGCGGGCCAGGCCGGCGGCGCCGATCATGGCCTTGAACTCTTCCTGGGGCGGAAAGCGGCGGATGCTTTCCGCCAGGTATTGATAGGAATCCCGGTCGCCGGCGATTTTCTCGCCCAGCACGGGCAGCACCTTGAAGGACCAGCGGTCGTAAATCTCGTCCAGCACCGGCAGGGCGACCTTGGAAAATTCCAGGCAGAGGAACCGGCCGCCCGGCTTCAGCACGCGCCGGGCCTCGGCCAGGGCGTTCTGCGGATGGGTCACGTTGCGGATGCAGAAGGCGGTGGTATAGGCGTCGAAGGAATTGTCGGGAAAGGGCAGGTTTTCCGCATCACCGGTGACCCAGTCGATGCCGCCTTGGTCGCGGCCTTTCAGCATGCCTTTATCAATGGCGCGGGCCTTGCCGACCTTCAGCATCTCCGTGTTGATGTCGCAGACCGCGACCGGGCCGCCGCCGCGCTCAAGGAACCGGAAGGCGATGTCGCCTGTGCCGCCGCCGACGTCCAGCAAGGTCATGCCCGGGCGCGGCCGCAGCCAGTCCAGCATGGCCGCTTTCCACAAACGGTGGATGCCGAGCGACATCAGGTCGTTCATGAGATCGTATTTGGAGGCGACGCTATCGAACACGCCCCGCACCAGCCCGGCCTTTTCGTCCTCGGCGACCTGTCGGAAGCCGAAGTGAGTTGTGCCGGCGGCAGCGCCAGGGGACGCGGATGTGTCCGCGTTATCAGGGGTTTCGGGCGTCTCTTTGATCATGGCGATGGAACATAGCGTAACCGGCCGGGACAGGCTACGTTCCTTGGACCTTCCCCGTCGTTTCCTTGCCCGAAGACCCGCCATGCCCGAACTGCCTGAAGTCGAAACCGTCCGCCGGGGGCTGATGCCCGCCATGCAGGGCAAGCGCCTGGACGCGGTGATCCCGCGCCGGCCCAACCTGCGCTTTCCCCTGCCCGACGGTTTCGGCCAGCGGCTCACGGGGCGCACGGTGGTCGATATCCGCCGGCGGGCCAAGTTCCTGATGTTCGATTTGGACAGCCCGGACGTGCTGATCGCCCATCTCGGCATGTCGGGCAGCTTTCGCTTAGGTGCCCATGCCTTCCCGGAAGAAAAGCACGACCATGTGATCTTCAAGATGTCCGGCGGCGGCGAGGTTCATTACAACGACCCGCGCCGCTTCGGCTTCATGGATTTATGGGCCGCCGCCGAGCTGGCGTCCTATCCCATGCTGGCCAAGCTGGGGCCGGAGCCCTTGGACGACGATGCCTTTTCGGGCGCTGTCCTGGCGGCGCGGCTCAAGGGCCGCAAGACGCCGATCAAGGCGGCGCTGCTGGATCAGGGCGTGGTCGCGGGCGTCGGCAATATCTATGCCTGCGAAGCGCTCTACCGGGCGGGCATCTCGCCCAAGCGTCTGGCCCATACGGTGCAGGGGGCCAGGGCCGACAAACTGGCCGATGCGGTGAAGGCGGTGCTGAAGGACGCCATCGCGTCGGGGGGCTCGTCCTTGCGCGATCATATCCGTCCCGATGGCGAACTGGGCTATTTCCAGCATTCCTTTGATGTCTACGGGCGCACGGGCGAAGCCTGCGCCAACGCGGCCTGCGGCCAGCCCATCCGCCAGATCCCCCAGGCCGGGCGATCGACTTTCTACTGTTCCCGTTGCCAGAGGTAGGGTATCACCGCCCCATGACCTTGATAGCCCGCCTGCGTCCCGGTTTCGTCGCCGCCCTTTTGTGGCTGGCGGCGGCGCTGCCCGCGGCCGCGCAGTTCGTCGGCGGCATCGACGACCTGCCGCTGATGCCGGGCCTGACCGACATCCCCGACGCCGGGGTGGTGTTCGAGACTCCGGCCGGGCGCATCGTCGAAGCCCAGGCCCTGACCGGCGGTCAGGATCAGGCCCAGGTGCGGGCGTTCTACGACGCCAGTTTGCCGCAGCTCGGCTGGGAAAAGATCAAAAGCGGCCAGTACCGCCGCGAAGGGGAAACCCTGCACTTGGAATTCCCGGACGGCCCCGTGCCGACCGTGCGGTTCCGCCTGGCGCCGGGTCCCTGACCGGCCCGCGCCGACGACATATCGAGACCCCTCATATTAAGGAACGGAAGCGACCCACATGGCTTACGAAAACATCATCGTTGAAACCCGCGGCGCCGTCGGGCTGATCACCCTCAACCGGCCGAAGGCGCTGAACGCGCTGAACAAGGCCCTGGTCGCCGAGATGCGCGACGCCCTCGACGTGTTCGAGGCCGATGACGCGATCGGCGCAATCGTCGTCACCGGATCGGAAAAAGCCTTCGCCGCTGGCGCCGACATTAAGGAGATGCAGGGCCAAAGCTGGATGGACGCCTATAAAAGCGACTTCATCACCAAGGATTGGGAACGCATCGCCTCCTGCCGCAAGCCGGTGATCGCCGCCGTGGCGGGTTATGCGCTCGGCGGCGGTTGCGAGGTCGCCATGATGTGCGATCTGATCATCGCCGGCGACAATGCGAAATTCGGGCAGCCGGAAATCACCATCGGCACCATTCCAGGCGCCGGCGGCACGCAGCGTCTGACCCGCGCCGTGGGCAAGGCCAAGGCCATGGAAATGTGCCTGACCGGGCGGATGATGGATGCGGAAGAGGCGGAACGGTCGGGGCTGGTCGCGCGCATCGTGCCCGCGGCTGATCTGGTCGAGGACGCGGTCAAGACGGCGCAGGCCATCGCCGGCATGTCGCGGCCGCTTGCCATGCTGGCCAAGGAAGCCGTCAACCGCGCGTTCGAGACGACCCTGTCCGAAGGGGTGCGGTTCGAACGACGCATGTTCCACGCGACCTTCGGGACCGAGGATCAGAAGGAAGGCATGGCCGCCTTCGCCGACAAACGGAAGCCGGAATTCAAGAACCGCTGAGCGGGTGGTGCAGGGCCCCGCGAAACGGCGGAACGGGGCCTTGTTTTCCGGGCTTGACCTGGGTCCGGCCCGCCGATATAACCGCGCCTTCCGAATTCAGACCCAGAGTTAGAAAAGGGTGTCCAGATGGCACATCATGCCTCGGCCAAGAAACGCATTCGTCAAACGGCCCGCCGCACGCAGGTCAACCGCACGCGCCTGAGCGCCGTGCGCACCTCGATCCGCAAGGTCGAAATGGCCATCGCCGGTGGCGACGCCGCCGCCGCCCAGGAAGCCTTCAAGGCGGCGCAGCCGCTCGTCATGCGCGGTGCGCAGAAAGGCATCCTGCACGCCAACATGGCGTCGCGGAAGCTGTCGCGCCTGGTCAAGCAGATCAAGGGCCTGTCCGCCTAAGGACGGCTCTCGACCGCGATTAAATACCGAAAGGGCCGTGCCGAAAGCACGGCCTTTTTCTTTGTCAGAACGGACGCGCAAACCATTGCTGGGACTCGGAAAAACACGCCCGCCGAGGCCCGCCGCGAAGGGGGCCGAGGGGACTCTCAGGGCCATTTTTGTCAAGGGAATTATTTTGCAAATTTGGGGGGCGTTCGCGATTCGTCTCATTGCCATCGACGGATCACGTCCGTAATATCCCCGTCGTCGTTGGGGGCTTCACGCCCACCGACGGACTCACTAAGACGCCGCCCGGCCGACACAAGCTAATAAAGAGAAAGGAGACTTGAGAAAAAGAGAGCCCTTTTTTCTTTTTGGTTTCGCGCGGCTTCAATAACCTTAAATCGAATTACTTATCGTTATTATAAGACCTGAATAATTTGTTATTTAATAATAGGCTAAAAAGCCAAACCTAAGGGGGGTGTGTCGCGGACAAAGTCTAATGTGTTCGCCGCTCATGCGGTGTCGTCTCTCGCGGCTCTAGAGAGGCGGCGGCGTGAAGGAGCCGTATTCCGGTTCCCGACACGGCGGCGGGCATAAATGAAAGACAAGCCGCGACAGCGCCGGCCGGTGGTTGTCCCCACCGGGCCTCATCGCCTCCCAACACCCAGGGAGGGGGAACCTTGGCCGTATGGCCGCCGGTCCCCCCTGATAATGAAAACAAGCACCGTCCGAATGGGCGGGACCGAATGTTGGTGGCAAA